>SHUN01000231.1 GCA_009697495.1 Bryobacterales bacterium
CGTGCGGCGTTAGCCCTTTTGGATGTCCCGGTGGAGGCCCTTAACGTTGTACCCGCCCTTGCGAAGGCGCTTGCGCATCTCCTCGGCCATCATCACGCTGCGGTGATGGCCGCCGGTGCAGCCGAAAGAAATCGTCAGGTAACTCTTGCCCTCTTCAATGTAGTGGGGCAGCAGGAAGGTCAGGAGATCCGTGATCTTGGCCATGAACTCCTGGGTCTGCGGGAACGACAGGACATACTCGGCAACCTTTGCATTTTTGCCGGTCAGCTTCTTGTATTCCGGAATGTAGTTGGGGTTGGGCAGGAAGCGGACATCGAAGACGAGGTCCGAATCGGTGGGGACGCCATGGCGGAAACCGAAGCTGGTTACGTAGATCAGGATGCCCGATTCGTCGCGGGAGGCGCCGAAGCGTTCGCCGATGAACTCGCGGAGTTCGTGAACGTTGAATCGGGAAGTGTTGATGACCAGGTCAGCGATCCGCTTGATGGGTTCTATGAGGATGCGCTCCTCCTTAACGCTGGTGGAAACGGAACGTTCGGCGCCTTTGAGCGGATGGGGCCGACGGGTCTCACTGAAGCGGCGAACGATGGTGGCGTCGTCGGCTTCGAGGAAAATCAGGCGCGCGCGAATCTGCTTTTGCACCTGTTTAAAGATGGCGGGGAAGCGTTTGAGCGCTTCCCCTTCTCGAATATCGACAACGAGTGCCGCGTTGGAAATCCGGGGGCTGGAACCGGTCAATTCGGCGAACTTCGGGATGAGGTCCATCGGCAGGTTGTCCACCGAGTAGTAACCGAGATCCTCCAGGCTCTTGAGCACAGTTCCTTTTCCGGAACCGCTGAGGCCGGTGATGACCACAAGTTCAGGGCCGGCTGGCTTCGTGAGCGGCGCGGACATCAGGCACGGACCACGTCGAAATCGCCGTCGGGGCGTTGGATGACGACGCTGATGCCGCCGGAATCGGCGTCACGGAAGGCGACGTAGTTGACCTTCTTGCGGGCGGCGACCAGGACGGCTTCGTCGATACTCATGGGCTTTTTGCTGACTTTCGCTTCACAGAGCCTGGGGCCGGACGGCGCTGGGGTGGTCTTGACGGCGGCGGTGGCGGCGACAACAGCGATTTTGACGCCATTGCGTTTTCCATCGCGTTGCTTAGCGGTCAGCTTGTCGATCTGCTTTTCCAGCTTGGTGAGCGCTTCACTGACGGCGGGCGGAAAGTTTTTGCCGGAACCGGCGCCGGCAAAGCTGTGGTGCAGATAATTGACGGTGATTTCGGCCTTTTTGCCGCGCTTTTCAGCGGTCAAAATCACGTGCGCGTCCTTCTCCCCATTCTTGTCGATTTTCTTGCCAAGCTTGGTAAGTTTCGCCTCCAGGCGCGTCTTGTCGGCGGCGGTGAATTCGCCGTTGCCACCGGTGTAAATAACTTTCATCATGGTCTCCTCGCGCGTACTTCGTATCTTAGTTTTTGACGCGCCGCTGATGGGTCGACGGAATTCGCAAGTCCTCACGGTACTTGGCGACGGTCCGGCGGGTCACCTCGAACCCCTCCTGGCGCAGCCGCGCGGTGATCTGTTCATCGGTCAGCGGCTTCTTGGGGTCTTCATCGTCGATTATCTTCTTCACCTTCTGCTTAAGGACCAAGAGAGGGGTGCTGCTGCCCGAAGGGCCTTGGACGGCCTCCGAGAAGAAGAAACGCAGTTCAAAAACGCCTTGGGGCGTATGCACGTATTTCGCGGCAACGGCGCGGCTCACGGTGGAGGCGTGAACCCCGATCTCCTCGGCCACGTCCTTAATCATCATGGGCCGAAGCTGGGTGATCCCGGAATCGAGGAACTCGCGCTGGCGATCAACGACGCACTGGCATACGCGGGTGATAGTGTGTTTCCGCTGCTCGATATTTTTGATGAGCATGGCGGCGGAGCTGAAGCGCTCCTTGACATAGTTGCGGACGTCCTTATCCGGCTCCTTAGTGCGGTCGAGCATTTTGAGGTACTCGCGATTGAGGCGGAGCTGAGGCAGGTCGTCGTCATTCAGTTCGATGATGTAGTTGTCGCTGTCCTTGATGATATACACATCGGGCTCGACCAGGCGGGCACCGGCGCCCGAATAGCGGAGGCCGGGCTTTGGATCCAAGTGGCGAATGGCGTCCACCGCCATTTCAATGTGTTCCAGGGGACGTCCCAGGGCGCGCGAAAGTTCCTTGAACTGCTTCATTTCGAGCAGCTTCATGTGCTTGTCGAGGATCTGCCAGGCAACGCCGCCCTCACCGCCGCGGCTCTCCAATTGGAGCAACAGGCATTCGCGGACGTCGCGAGCGCCGACGCCGGCGGGTTCGAGGGCCTGGATCTCTTCGAGGGCCTTTTCGGTGTTTTCGATCGTGTGGTTGCCGTACGTCGCGATTTCGTCGATGGCCGCGACGAGATAGCCGTTCTCATCGAGGTTGCCGATGACGGTGTCGGCGGCGTCGCGGACTTCCGGGGGCATGACCAGGAGGCTCAACTGCTGGCGCAGCAGATCGGGGAGCGTGACCGGCGAGCTGGCGAAGGTCTCCCAACTGGGCTTTTCGGAGGTCTCACCGGCGGGACTTTTGAAACCGGGTTCGAGATACTCCTGGAAGTAGTTGTCGAAGTCGATCTCGTCGAAAGGGTCGGCTGTGGTGGAGACAGGATCAGCGGGGGCGCCATCGACGGCTTCGACGACACCGGCGTTTTCCGACGCCATTTCGATGCGGTCGTCTTCGGCCTCGTATTGAGCGGGCGAGGCGGCGAGGTCGAGGATGCCCTGATCGGAGGGATCGGCGACGCGTTCGCGTTCGAGGATATCCTGAAGCTCCTCGGCGGTGATTTCCTCGCCGGGGTCCAGGGACTCTTCGAGCACAGGATTTGCGGAGATTTCCTGGACAATCATCTCACGCAGCTCCAGCCGATTGAGTTGCAGAACCGACACTAATTGGACAAGGCCCGGCGTCAGGATCTGCTTCTGCGCGACCCCGACTTGAAGCCGCTGAGAAAGCATGCTCATCGCATCTCCATTTTAACGCTAAGTGGGTCACCTCCGGGATAGGCGATTTTTCCTGGCGCCGCGACCGTGTGAATACGTTCGCATCCCGGCATCTGGCTGGCGCAAAACAGCCTTTCCGAGCCGCGACTTTCCGAGCCGCGACCGCAAGGGAGCGTCCCTCGCCGTCGAAGCACTAACGGCAATTCGGGATGGCGGACGTCGCCTGGAGGAAGGGTCATTTGGAGTTTGGCGGGGTTCGGAGGTCTGGAAGGGCGAGGAACATGGCGAAGGCGATGAAAGCGGCGCCGGTCCAATACGGAGAGCTGGGGCCGAAGCGGTCGAAGACGAGGCCAGCCCAGGCGGGACCGGCGACGCGGGTGAGGCTGAGAACGCTTTGGGTGGTCCCGAGAATGCTGCCTTGTTCGTTGGCGGGGGAGCGTTGGGAGATGAAGCTGTTGAGCGTCGGGTTGGTAAAGGAACTGCCGACGGCCACCAGGGCGACACCGGGGAAGAGCCAAAAGGCTGTGGGGGCGAAAGCGACAAGCAGGAAGCCGAGGAAGAAAAGCACGAAACCCTGGATGGCCATTTTGCGTTCGCCCAGAATGGGGATGAGCTTGCGGACGACAACTCCCTGCATGAGGGCGGCGAGAAGGCCGATGAAGGCGAAGACCCAGGCGTTGTGATCGGGGCCGAACTGGAAACGCTCAATCGTGTAGTTGGAGAAGTTCGTTTGGAGGCCGGCGAAGGCGAAGTTGAGAAAGAACAGGGCGAAGAGGAACATGCGGATTTCGGGGCGGGCGAGGGCGGCGGCAACCGACTGTAGGGGGTTCGACTCGGCCATGGTGACAATACCCTGTTTGCGGCGTTCCGGGGGGAGGGTTTCGGGGAAGAAGAAGTAGCCGAAGGCGGCGGTGCAGAGGCCAATGCAGCCAGCGGCATAGGCGGGCGCTTGGAGGCTGATCTTGCTGAGGAGTCCGCCAAGGGCTGGCCCGATGATGAAACCGAGGCCGAAGGCCATGCCGATGAGCCCGAAGTTTTTGGCGCGGTCTTTTGGAGCGGAGGTGTCGGCGATGGCGGCCATGGCGGTGGAGATGTTACCGCCGGTCGCGCCGTCAACGATTCGGGCGAGGAACATAACCCAGAGGGAGCCGGCCCAGCCGAAGAGGAAGTAGCCGAACGCGCTGCCGAGGATGGAGAAGATGAGGACGGGGCGGCGGCCGATGCGGTCACTGAGCGCGCCGAGGACGGGGGCGGCGACGAACTGGGCGATGGAGAAAGCCACCGAGAGCATGCCGACGGTGAAGGCATCCGTGCGGAATTGACGGACGAGGTACGGCATGATCGGAATGAGGATCCCCGCGCCGAGGAGGTCGAGGAAGACGGTAAGGAAGACGAATATGAGGGTGCGGCGCTGCTGGGCGTCAGACATCTCCTTCCAGTTTCGCAGACGGGGGCGGGCGGACCGTAAGTTCTTTACGGATTGGGGCAATTGCACAGATCGAGTGGCCGGAAGTTTTTCGCGGGTACGGCCCAAAATAAGGTGCAAAAACGCCGGATTTGCATTGGCGGTTTCGGCGGACTCCGATGGCGGAGTTGGACCCGGCACAGATATTGGCGCGGACGGATTGGGAGGCGGCGATGGAGCATGTGGAGCGATGCAGGGTGAGCACGCCGGTGCGGGCGATGGCGGCGATCCCGAAGGTTAAGGCGGGAGATCAGGATTTGGATCGTTGAATTTGAATGAGCTGACTGTTTTCGAGATGGAGCACGCCTCTGGGGCAGACCTCCGCGCAGATGCCGCAGCCGACGCAGGAGGCGCGCGTAAAGCTTTGATTGGCCTGGGCGTACGCGCGGACGTCGATGCCCATTTCGCAGTATTTGGAGCAGAGGCCGCAGGAGATGCACATGTTCTCTTTGACCTTTATCCGGTAACGGCCGGCCTTCTGGACGAGGCCGAGTAGGGCGGCCATGGGGCAGGCGAAGCGGCACCAGATTCGGGTCCCGCCGAGCGGGTAGAGCCCGACGCCAACGACGCCGGCGAGTATCGATGAGACGATGAGGCCGTAGAGGGTTTGGAAGTTAGTAAGTTGCCGGTAAGTGTTTCCGGTTCCGTAGCTGATGAAGAGGAGGACAGTTAGCAGGATAGTTATTCCGAGAACAGCGTGGACGGTGACTTTTTCGATTCTCCAGGACGTGGTTGATTTGTCGGATAAGTGCCGCCAGGGTTCGCCGAAGGTATTGGCCAATCCGCCGCAGCCGCATACCCAGGAGCAGTACCAGCGCTTGCCGAAGAAGACGCCGAGAATGGGGACGAGCAGGGCGGAGCCGAGAATACTGTAAATGATAAATGGCAGGGGGAGGGAGAAGATATAGCTGGGCGTGAGATACTCCATCTTCAGCGGCCAGAAGTAACTGAAATAGTATTCGGGCTGTTGGAAAAATTTGAGTAAGAGAGGAATGGAGAAGGCGAAGGTGGCTTGAATGACTATGACTGTTACTGTGCGGACGACCTGGTATTTGTTGTGTTTGTATTTGCGAATGACGTGAATGCCGCCAACGGTGACGGCGAGTGTGTACAGGGCGCCGTAAAGCGTCCATTTGCTATCGAGGCCGATGGCTTGCGCGATGGGCGTGAGGTGTTCGGTGAAATATAGGACAAGGTAGAACGCCGTGAACACGGCACTGAGGAACCAGGCGGAGAGGCCGCGGTTTTTGACGTCGTGGAGGAGGCGGTTCTTAATCATGAGGCGTGGGGATGCGGC
>SHUN01000232.1 GCA_009697495.1 Bryobacterales bacterium
CGCGGTCCGATTGCTGGAGGCTCCAAAGGTCCGGTTGAAAGCGGCGCAGCGACGGATTCTGCGCGAGATTCTCGATCTGGTTCCGGGGCATGGGGCGGCGCATGGGTTCCGCGCGGGGCGGTCGATTCGAAGTTTCGTGGCGCCGCATGTTGGACAGGCGGTTGTTTTGCGAATGGACTTGCGGGACTTCTTTCCTTCCATTGGCCGGGCGCGCGTGCAGGCCGTGTTTCGCACTCTTGGCTATCCGGAAGCGGTGGCGGATCTGCTGGGCGGGCTTTGCACGAACGCGGCTCCGATGGGGGGGCCGTTGTATCGTCAGCCGCACTTGCCGCAGGGTGCGCCGAGTTCGCCGGCATTGGCGAATTTGTGCTTTTTCCGCGCCGATTGCCGGTTGGCGGGTCTGGCCTCGGCGGCAGGGTTGCAGTACACGCGCTATGCTGACGACCTCGCATTTTCCGGCGATTCGGTTTCTGAAGCGCTCGTTGCCCGGGTAGGGGCCATCGTTTTTGAAGAGGGATTCGCGGTTCAGTTCCGCAAAACACGGCTGATGCGCCAAGGCGTGCGGCAGCATCTGGCGGGGTTGGTCGTGAACTCGGTTTGCAATGTGAAGCGCGAGGAGTTTGACCGGTTGAAGGCGACTTTGCATAATTGCGCGCAACGGGGGGCTGGGGAAGAGCGCCGGGATGTGCTGGCGGGGCGGGTAGGGTTCGTGGAATCGGTGAATCCGGCGCGGGGCCGAAAATTGCGGGCGATCCTCGACAGGATTGTATGGGAATGAAGGCGGATTTCGAGAAAGCCGGTTTGTTGACCGTTCGGGAGGGGCGCGTGCTGCTGTGCCGGAAAAAGCACACAACGTCATTACTGATCCTGCCTGGCGGCGTGAAGGAGGCTGGTGAGACGGCGGAGGATTGCCTGCGGCGAGAGGTCCGGGAGGAGTTGGGGGAGGTTGTTTTGGGGCCGTTGATTTTCCTGGGTGACTATGTTTCGCCGGCCGCGGTGGAGGGGAGGACTGTCCGGGTGGAGTTGTTCGCGGGCGAGTTGACGGGGGAGCCAGTGGCGAGTTCCGAGATCAAGGAATTGGTGTGGTTTGGGGCTGAGGATGATCCGAAGTTGTTGGCTCCGAGTTTGCGGGATTTGATCTTTCCGGAGTTGCGGCGGATGGGTTTACTTTGGGTATAACTTTAGGTAAGCTACGGGTATGAAGACAGCGGTTTCGATTCCTGATGGCTTGTTTCAAGAAGCGGAAAGGCAAGCTACCACGAATAAAATCTCACGTAGCCAACTTTACGCGAATGCGCTGGCCGCGTATCTGCGAGAGGAACGAGGACGGCGAATTACAGAGCAAATGAATCGCGCGTTGGAGGAAATTGATCAGACTCCAGACCCTGTATGGCAGGCTGTGCAAATCGCCGCGATGAAGCGATCCGAATGGAAATAAGCCGAGGCCAGATCTGGTGGGCCGATTTTGGCGAACCCGTTGGGTCAGGCCCAGGATTTCGAAGACCGGCGATTGTGGTTCAACTGAATCGAATAAACGTGACGCAGATCGCAACTGTTCTTGTGGTGCCGCTGACCTCGAATATCAGGTGGGCGAATGCACCGGGCAACGTCTTGATACCGGCTGGAATGGCAGGTATGGCGGAGGTTTCGGTTGCAAACGTATCGCTGCTTACGAGTATTGACCGCAACCAATTGGAAACGTTTGCGGGCCGGTTGCCGAGAAATTTGCTGGTAGCCGTGAATGAAGGCCTGCGCCTAATACTCGACATCGAGTGTCCTCCCGGCACGTTACAATAGAAGCGTTGCCATTCGAAGACATACCCTTAGGCGTGGAAGGCGGGGCCTCCCCATTCGCCGTAACCTGGCAGCGCGTGCAGTTGGCGCGTCATCCGAAGCGCCCGCACACGTTGGATTACGTCGAACGGCTGCTCACGGGCTTCTCTGAAATTCACGGCGACCGCGCCTATGGAGACGACCCGGCCATCGTCGCTGGCATGGGCTTTTTTCATGAAGAACCGGTGATGCTGCTGGGTCACCAAAAAGGCCGGGATACGAAGCAGAAGCTGATCCGCAACTTCGGGATGCCGAAACCGGAGGGCTACCGCAAGGCGCTGCGGTGCATGCGAATGGCGTCCAAGTTCCGGCGTCCGATTTTGGCGCTATTGGACACGCCTGGCGCCTATCCGGGCATCGACGCCGAGGAGCGCGGCCAAGCGGAGGCAATCGCCATCAGTCTGCGTGAAATGACGCGTTTGGAGTGTCCGGTGGTCTCCGTTGTTATCGGGGAAGGCGGATCGGGCGGGGCGTTGGCGATGGGTGTGGCGAACATTGTGCTGATGATGGAAAACGCGATTTATTCGGTGATCAGTCCGGAATCCTGCGCGGCCATTATCTGGCGCGATGCCGGTAAGGCCGAACTCGCGGCCAACGCGCTGCGATTGACGGCGCGCGACCTGCTGGAACTGGGGCTGATTGACGGCGTGATTCCGGAGCCGAATGGCGGGGCGCAGAACGATTGGGAAGAGTCGGCGGCGAGCTTGGACGCAGGACTGCAGGCGGCATTGGGGAAATTGGCCGGCTTGACACCGAAAGAACTGGTGGATCACAGGTACGAGAAATTCCGTGCGATTGGCAGCTTTTTCGAGGGCTGAAGCGAATGAAGCCAATAACGTGGATCATAGTTGGAGTGGCGGCGGCGGTTGTTGGGCTGATGGTGTATTCGACCAGTTCACTGGGCGGATTCCGCGTTGAAGTCTGTAAATCGTTCCAGGGCCGGGAGGCTTGCGGGACGGCGGCTGGAACCTCCGAGATGGAGGCAATGAATACGGCGACGCAAGTCGCGTGCGCCAAGATTTCATCGGGAATGACGGATTCGCATAACTGCCAGGTGTCGAACCCTGTGAGAGTCACACGCCTCCCGGACCGTTAGCGGCTTCGAGACCCGATTGTTTGAACTTTTATTGTGAGCGCTCCGTCTAAACATTTTGGGAGTTTGCATCTGTGAAAACGTGGAAAATTGTAGCGGGAGTTGTTGCGCTCGCGGCGGTGGGCGGTTCGATCTACGCGAGCATTAAGTGGAACCAGAAGGGCATTGTCATTGTCCAGACGGGGAAGACGATGCGGCAGGATCTGACGAGTGTTGTAACCGCGTCCGGGGAAATAAAGCCGCGCAATTACATTAATATCGGCAGTAACGCGCAGGGCGCTTCGCGGATCATGGAAATCCTGGTAGTGGAAGGCGCAAAGGTTCGGAAGGGGCAATTGCTGGCGAAGTTGGAAAGCGTGCAGCCGGAAGCGGAAGTGGCGGCGCAACGGGCGACGGTGAGCTCGACGGAGGCTGATTCGGGAGCGGCGGAGGCGGCGCTGAAGGCGCAGGATTCCAATATTCGCACGCTGCAGGCCAATCTGGAGCGGGTGAAGACCGACTTAGTGCGGGCGAAGGCGGACTTTGACCGGTCGAAACTGCTGCTGGATCAGGGGCTGGTATCGAAGCAGGATTTCGACATGCGGCGGGCAGCGTTTGAGTCTTATACGGCTGCGATCCCGGAAGCCGAAGCGCGGATCATGCAGGGGCGGGCGCAGCGGGAGCAGTTCGCGGCGCAGTTGGTGGGGTCCCAGCGGCGGATTGTTGTGAGCCAGGCGAATCTGCGGCGTGCGGCCGATTCGCTGCAGCGGACGATGGCGACATCGCCGATTGACGGTGTGGTAACAAATCTGCCGGTACGTGTCGGTGAGACGGTGGTGCCGGGTATTCAGAACTCGGCGGCGTCGCTGATTATGACGATCGCCGACATGTCGTTAATTACGGCCGAAGTGAAAGTGGATGAGACGGATATTGTCAACGTGAAGTTGGACCAGGTGGCCGATATCACAATCGACGCCATACCCGGCAAGACTTACAAGGGGCACGTGATTGAAATCGGCAACACGGCGATTCTCCGTTCCACCGGCCTGGCGGCGTCGCAATCGGCGATTTCCAGCCAGGAGGCGAAGGACTTTAAGGTCGTCATCGCGCTGGATAACCCGCCGGAAGAGATTCGCCCCGGCCTATCTTGCACAGCAAAGGTAATAACGGCGACGCGCGCAAAAGTGATTTCGATCCCGATTCAGGCCCTGACGGTCCGGACGAAGGGCGACCTGGAAAAGAAAGAGGGGCAAAAGGACGAGCCTGTGGTAACCGATCCGGTCGTTGTACGCGCCAAGAAAGTAGAGGTCCAGGGCGTCTTCATTGTGCGCGGGGAGAAAGCCGAGTTTGTAAAAGTGGAAACCGGCATCACTGGAGCGACGGATATTGAGGTATTGGGCGGCCTTCAGGAAGGCGACGAGATCATAACCGGCAGCTATAAGGTGATCCGCACCCTTCGCAATGAGGCTAAGATCAAGGTAGACAACAAGTCGCCGGTCAAGACAGAATCGTAAGGTTTCGAACACACAACATGGCACAGGCAGTAGAACTTAGCGCGCAGGCTCGAGGCGAAGAATTCCGCCGGCGAGGAACGATTATTCACACGGAAGAACTCTGGAAAACCTATCAGATGGGAGACCAGACGATCAACGCGTGTTCCGGAATCACGTTCGAGATCCAGAAGGGTGAATACGTCGCGATCATGGGCCCATCGGGTTCCGGTAAATCGACGTTGATGAACCTGATCGGATGTCTGGACACACCGTCCAGCGGCGATTACTTCATCAACGGCAATCTGGTTTCATCCATGAACGACGACCAGTTGGCGCATATTCGAAACAAGGAAGTTGGTTTTGTTTTCCAGACCTTCAACCTGCTGCCGCGCGCGACGGCGCTGCACAATGTGGAACTGCCGCTGATTTATGCCGGCCTTCCGGCGAATGAACGCATCGCCAGGGCGCGGGAAGCGTTGCGCGACGTCGACCTGGAAAAGCGCATGTACCACAAGCCGAATGAGCTTTCGGGCGGACAACGGCAGCGCGTGGCAATCGCTCGCGCGCTGGTTACTCGCCCATCGATTCTGCTGGCCGACGAACCCACCGGCGCGTTGGACTCGGCGACTGGTATTGAAATCATGGCGCTGTTTGAACGGCTGTATCTGGCTGGCAACACCATCATTCTGGTTACTCACGAACACGACATCGCGATGCACGCGCACCGGATCGTGTTTCTGCGCGACGGTAAAGTGGAACGGGACGAAGCCGTTAAGAAGTAATTATTTGATTAGCTTCGCGAAGACGAGGCCCATGAGCAAACCGCCGACGCCCGATTCAATGAGGCCAATGGCGATGGCCTCGCGTGGGAATCCGTACCAGTTCCAGTAGGCCGGTAGAAACGCGATGGCCGCGAACACCCCGAGCAGGCTTATGAATAGCAGGCGCTGGGTCAGGTTTTTTAGCGCGGGCGCGGCCATGGAGTACAGGAACGCCGCCAGGAGCGCACAGCTCAAGTCTATTGCGAATTGAACGCCGAGTGACTGGCCCTTCGAAAATGGCGTACCCGCCGGAATGTAGGTGAGAATGCCGCGCGGGGCGGTTTTGACGCGTGCCTCCAGCTTCGCCGAATCCATCTCGTTGGGATAGAAATACAGGCCAGGCTCTTTGATGTTCGCCTGGAGAGCGCCGAAAACGGCTTTCTCATTGGGGATCGGCTTGATGTAGTTTTCGATGTTGAACCCCATGTGGGTGATGGTGCCCCAGAAAAAAAGGACGATACCGGCGATGATACCGGCGTTGAACCATTTGTTGAGCATGGCCGAGAGTATATTCTATTTGCGCTGCGGAAA
>SHUN01000233.1 GCA_009697495.1 Bryobacterales bacterium
AAATCGGCGACGTCCATGAACGCATTCGAAAACTCCGCGCGCCGGGAGAGCGTCTCACTCAGGATTTTTTCCATCGCCGGGACTTTCTGGTTGACGAAAAAATGCGCCGCAAGGCGCAGCCGGTTCGCCGCGTCCTTCGGATTGTTCTCAACGCGCAGGATCATCACCCTTTCCGCCTCGTCCGGCTTGCCTTGCAACATGGCAATCCCGTACAACAGATCGTAGGGGGTGCCAAACGACTTGTCTTTGGCTAGCATCGCCTGGAGATAGGCTGCCGCTTCATCCACCTGCTTCAACGCCAGCATCGTGCGCGCAATCGTCAATTGCAGCACCTGCTGATCCGGTTTCTTCTTGTCGGCCTCGCGAAACAGCGCGAGCCCCGCCTCACCCTTCCCATCGGCGATCGCCAGAAAGCCCCGCATCCGCAGATCTTCGTAAGATCCTTTGCCGCGCTTTTCCATTCGCCCGGCCAGATCCCGAATGTCGTTCAGGTATATTTTGTTCTTCACCGGGTTCGATGAATAGACACTCAGATAGATGTCAGCGAGTTTGCTGTGCGCATCCAGATTCTCCGGTTGCATTTCAATTGTGCGCTGCAAGTTCCCAACGGCCTCGGCGTAGGATCCCAATCGCAAGTTGGTGAGCGCGAGTTTGTAGTAGGCCTCTCCGAATCGCGGGTCCGCCTTGATCGCGTTCAGATACATCAAGCGGGCCTGCTTGTACTGGCCCTTTTCAAAGTACTTGTTGCCTCCTTCCAGTGCTCTTTTCTTCTTGGCTTCGGGGCCGCAAGCGGCGGCAAAAAGCGTCAGAAATATCAGGCAAATGAGGGATATGCGTCGTCGTGTCATAGGTTCACCAGCGAAAAAGGCTACTCACAATAATATCGCGCCTGGATGCGCAACGCGCGGCCCGTCGCTGAATCCTACGAGCACTTCACCTATAATCGGCCGCGGAGGTGAAAACCTGACCCGCGTAGAGCGACGCTACTCCACCGCGACCAGCGGCACCACAGGTCCGGTGATTGAGCTATTTATGCCGCCGATCCGCACGACGACTTCCAGATCCGGCCCTTTTTCGTGGAAACCGGGGACGCGAAAATTGATCTGATAGAGCCCTACATAACCGGGAACCAGCCCGCTCCAATCGACGATCACTTCTTCCTGAACCCGGAACCCGCGGGTTTTGTCCGCCGCCGTTTCCACTTTCTTGAAGTAGACCTCCAGCGCGTCTGTTTCCGCCAATTTCGCCGGTGCCGGTGTTCCCGAAACTAGGCGGACTCCTCCCTTCGGATTGCCCAAGCCAACGGCATACATCACCAGCGTCTCATCCCGCTTGGCGGGACTCTGGGTGGTCACCGGTTCCCCGTTCGGCCGGAAAACAAAGGCCCTTTTTGTTGACGGGTCAGCCAAAACCGCCGGCGCATACTTGGCGACAGTCACCTGCACGGCCTGCGAAGATATCTTCCGGTCGATCGACCGGACCAGCATTGTGTACCGGCCGGCCGCAAGCTCCGGCGGAATCTGTGCGTTGATTTGTCCGCTCGAAGTCATCAAGAGCGGAATCGGCGAATTATTGATGGTTACGCAGGTCCCTCCCATCGTTAATGGCAAAGGTGTTGTGCTCGCCGCCGCCGCGCCGGCCAGATTCTGCCCAAAGATGGAAACCAGTCCGTTCGGCGCCGCGCCGGCTGTATAGTTGCCCACATTCACCACGCCGGCGGGCGGAACCTGCGGCCGGTCGGCAACCGGGGGAACGGTCAATGGCACAATCGCCAACCCGCTCGCCGTCAATACATAGGCATTTTCCAGCGCCGCGTCGACGGCCATGGTCCTTCCGTCGATATTGACCCGCTGCGCTCCGGTCACGGCCGAGACCGGTCCCTCGAGCGCGGCCGAAGTCCGCATCGTCGCGCCCGTGGCGGCGTTGACGAGTTCAATCATCGGAGTGTCGGTGATGAGGGCATTTGCGTTGGCGCGAATCGGCTGGGAGAACTTCGCGTACACCGCGCCCGAGGCGGCGTAAACGGCCGACACCGGCCGCGTGTTGGAGACGGTTGGAATCGGCCGCCCGGGAAATCCGCCGGAGTCCGTCCCAGCCCCGGCGGAACCGGCGATGGGGGACAGGCTTTGGTTCAGCACGAAGTTATTGACCAGAAAATACTGTCCGCGCGGTCCGGCGCTCACTGGACCGAAATAGCCCTGAATCGGCGGGACCGCCACTTGACGGGCCGCCACAAAGTCGTCAACCAGCGCATCGTAAAGATAAACGTTTCCATTCCCGGCCAGCAACAACATGTACTCGCCGTTCGGCGTGGCGGCGATGGTCCGGGGAGCGGGAATCGTCGCCGTGCCAATCACCGCGCTCACACGCCGCGGCACCGCTTCATCACCGACTACGCGCCACAGCGTTCCGTTGCTCATCACAATCTGCAATCCGCTCTGCGTCACGGCGAGAGCCGATGGCGAGATCACCGCCGTCGCCCCGTTGAACGGAATCGCCGGGAACTTGATCCGGCCGGACACGGCCAACCGGTCAAGGTCGATAATGCTAATCGATTCTCCGCCCGTATTGGCAACGTAGAGCGTCGAGGCGTCGGGCGACATCGCCAGCGAGCGCGGCAACTGGCCGACTTTGATCGGCGCCAGAAAACGCTTGCCGCGCGTGTCGAATACCTCTACGCGATTCATTCCCGAATTGGAAATATAAAGCCGGTTCCGGACGCCATCGGTCACCAGGTCGGTCAGCCCCTCATTGGGCGATATCGCAGTTCGCACCGGAATCAGATCGCCGCGCGATTCGGTGTTTCGCGAATTCTGAAAGACGCGGATCGTTGCAGGCACGTTCACCGCTTGCGGCGAAGTGATCAAAAAATCGTGCGCGGCGGGAGTGCCAAGGGACCGCGCGTTCACAAAATTGTATGCGATTTCGAAAGCGGTGTTGGGCCCGTCCCGCACCACCCGCAAGGACGGCGCCGTTTGCTGCGTGATCTGCTGCGGGTTGTTCAGGCCCGGGATCTGCGGGAGGCCTGGTATCGGGAACGTTGGGAAAGTTATAACAACACCGCCGCCGGGCGCGCCGCCACCGGGACCGCCACCGCCGCCCAACCCGGGCAGCGCGCCTCCGGGCAGTCCAAAGCCTCCGATCGCCACGCCGCCCAGTGATTGCACCAGCGTCGCCGTTGCCCCAACGGGTCCGGTGGCACGGCCAAGATTCATCACGCTGACAGTGGACCGCGTTCCCTCCGGCGCCGAATTGCATTGATCGGAAGCGAGCAACAAAACAGTGGAAGCCGGCTGCAGCAGCGGATTCCGCGATACTTCATTCAAAGGAATAATCGTGAAACCCGATTCCGACAGAGCGTACAGGCTGCCGCCGTCCAACGACATCACCATTTTCCCCGCCAAATTCTCCGGCAGTTGCAGTCCGTCCTGGATCAATAAATTGTCCGCGTCATTCACTAGCAACTGCGTCACGTTCGCGCGGGCCGCGGGGCTCTGAATCGGAGCAATATTGAACGCCGAATAGACCGTCGCGCCGTCGGGCGAAAAAACGCTGCCCCCCTGGTTGGCCTGCAAGTTGAACTGTTGACCCACCTGCGCGAAACCCTGCGCCGTAATATTGACGGAGAGCGGGAACGGAGCATTCGCTGCGTTCTGCTGCGCAATCACCGCCAGGCTTTCCGAATCGAAAAGGCGCAAGCCCACCATAAATCTTGAGCCGTCCGGGGAGATCGACAGCACCGTCGACAGATCACCAACGATTCGGCTGCGCAGTACCGACCGCGAAGCCGATTCATAAACAAACACCACGCGGTTCTGCGCCTGGAAGGCGTTTAATCCGATAATTCTCGATCCGTCGCGAGTGGCGAGCAACTGGCTCCGATTCGCCAAAAACGTGCGGCCCGATGGCGCGGGCTGCGTCGGCGGCAGCGGCGGCGGCGGAGCTACAGGCACCGTCGAGAGGCTCGACCCGGCTTCAGTAACCGACGGATCGTACACCAGCAGCGTGTTCAACAGGTTTCCCGCGCCCGACCCGATGGTCGTGATCAAAACGCGTCCGTCGGCTCCCACCGCGATCCCCTCCGGACGCGCCGGCAGGCTGATCTTGGACACAATCAGCGGCGTCGCCGGCCGCGTGTCCATGACGTTGATCGACGACGCGTCATGGCAAGTCACATACAGAAAATTGCCGTCCGGGGACAGCGCCGCCGCCAGGGGATTGGCGTCAGTAGGTATCGTGGCGATCACACGCCGCTGCGTGGTTGAGAAAACGGCGACGCTGTTGTACCCCGCGCGCACCAGGTAGAGCAACTCGCGCCTGTTGTCGAGCACCAGATCGCTCGCTCCCCCAGTGATATTGATCACCGTTCCCAGCGTGGCCGCGGGCACGACCCACAACCCAATTGAAACCAAAAGACTTAGCAGCGAAGGTAAACGTAGAAGGCCCATGAATGCACCAATATAACCCACAGGCGGAAAGTTAGTTGCGCAGCGCCGCCGTCAGCGTCCCGGTTTCTTTCAATAGTTCCAGCCGCGCCCGGTCCAAGCCGAACCGGGCATCGAAGAGCGCCATCCATTTTTCATTCTCCATAAACCGCGCCTCTTCCAACTGCTTTTGCATCGCGCGGCCCTCTTCCAGCAGCGCCAGCAGCAGCGTCGTCTGTTCGCGCGCTATTGCCAAATCCAGGTTCGCCACTTCCACGCCGGTCTCCTGCGCCGCGATCTCCGCCCACGCCTTCCGCGCCTGCGCCGACGCCCTGCCGCGCTCGGCGTTCAATTGCGTTCTCAACCCGGCCAACTCCCCGTCCACCATCTCCTTCTGCGCCTTCGACGCCTGGCTCGGCAGCAGCGGGATCTGCACCGAAACGCCAAATTGTCCGTTGTGCCGCTGAAACCGGTTGAAAAATTTGTCGTAGTTGTTGAGCTTGGAAAACAGCCCGTACTGGGCCACTAAATCCAGCCGCGGCAGCCGCGCCGCTTCATGCGACTTCCGTTCAAATCCCTTGGCAATCACCACCGATTCCAATCGCCGTATTTCTTTGCTGTTCTGCAATGCCGCCACCACCGCCTCGCCCTCGCTCGTTACCGCCACGCGGATCGGCGTCTCCGGATCCGCCGGGCGCGCCCGGTCCCCGTCCGCCATCCCCAACAGCAATCCAAGCTGCGCTTCGGCGTCCGCCTGCGCCGTTTCCAAACGCAGCGTCCTTTGCCTCGCCTGGGCGTTTCGCAATTCAGCCCGCCGCCCTTCAATCGCCAGTTCCCTGCCCGCTTCCACGCGCGCTTTCACCGTTTCCGATACCCGCCCCAACGTCCCCGCCTGCTCCTTCGCGGCCCGAACGGCCGCCGCCAATCGTCCCGCCTCCACGTAGAGCAGCGCCGCCCGGTAACTCACATTTTCCTGCCGCATCACCGCCGCCACGCCCGCCGTCTTCTGATCGGCCCGCGCTTTTTCCAGCATCATTTTCTGCGGTTGATTATAGACGCTCGCGATTGCCCGTGACTCCAATATCGATGGCGCCGAGCCCTCGATGCTCAGCGGAAATCCGCTGGAATAGGCCAGCCCGCTCCCGGCGAATATTTTCGGGTAGAACGGATCCTTCGCCGCTTGCACGGCCGCCGCCGCGCGCCGCTCGTCGAGCCTCGCCAGCGCCGCTTCCGCGCTTTGCGTCATCGCCAGGTCCAGTACCTGCGCCAGTGTTACTGTCCGGACTTCGGCGAAGGCCGCCAGCGCGGCGGAGA
>SHUN01000234.1 GCA_009697495.1 Bryobacterales bacterium
AGGCAGCGAGGAGAAGCGGAAGAAAGTTCTGCGCCCGCGGCCTGGACACGCCGATTTGGCGGGCATGATCAAGTACAACTACCACGACGCGCGCTACATTTTGGAGCGGGCGAGCGCACGGGAGACGACGGCGCGGGTGGCGGTGGGGGCGATGGCCAAAGAGCTGCTGCGGGAGTTTGGCATTACGGTTTTGAGCCATGTGATTGGCGTTGGGCCGGAGAAGTTGGGGCGGCAGGCGACGTGGGACGAATTGGTGGCGTTGTCGTTGAAAGACGAGGTTTTGTTGGGGTGTGTGGATGCCGAGGCGGAGCAGCGAATGAAAGCCGTGGTGGACGAAGCCTATCGGACAGGCGATACGGTGGGCGGGGTTTTTGAGGTGGTGGCGCATGGATTGCCGATTGGGCTGGGATCGCACATAACGTGGGACTCGCGGCTGGACGGAAAACTGGCGCAGGCGATCGTTTCGATACAGGCGGTGAAGGGCGTCGAGATCGGGTATGCGTCCGAGGGCGCAGAGGCGTTCGGCTCGAAGGTGCAGGACACGATTCACTACAACAAAGAAGACCGCGCGTTCTTCCGGGGCGCCAACCGGGCTGGAGGCTTGGAGGGCGGAATGACGAACGGACAGGACTTGCTGGTGCGCGGATTATTGAAGCCGATATCGACGTTGCGGCGGCCGTTGGCTTCGGTTGACATTTTGACGCGGGACGCCGAGAAAGCGGCGTATGAGCGGTCCGATGTGGCGGTGGTCCCGGCGGCGGGCGTGATTGGGGAGGCGATGGTGGCGATTGTGCTGGCGCAGGTTTTCCTGGAGAAGTTTGGCGGCGATTCGATGGAGGAGACGCGGCGGAATTATGATGGATATCAAGAGCAGGTGCGAAATTTCTGATGATTTTGGAGATTAAAAAGTACGGAGATTCGGTGCTGGAGACGCCTTGCGCGAAAGTGACGGACTTTGGGAGCGCTCGGTTGCGAACGTTGGTCATCGACATGTTCGAGACGATGTGGGCGAACAAAGGAGTGGGGCTGGCTGCGCCGCAGGTGGGCGAGCTGTTGCAGTTGACGGTGATCGACACGTCATCAGGGGAGGAGCCGGACGAGCGGCTGGTGCTGATCAATCCGGAGATCCTTTCGCTGGAGGGACAGCAGTTGAGCGAGGAAGGCTGCCTGAGTATTCCGGGATTCCGGGAAGATGTACGGCGGGCGATGGTGGCGAAAGTGAGAGCATTTAACGTGGAAGGGAAGGAGTTTGAAGTGACGGGGGAGGAGCTATTGGCGAGGGCGTTCCAGCATGAGATCGACCATTTAAATGGGATTTTGTTTTTGAAGCATCTATCGCCGTTGAAGCGGGACTTGATTCGGCGAAAGATTTCGAAATTGGTGAAGGCGGGCGAGTGGTAGTCGTCTTTATGGGGACGCCGGCGTTCGCGGTGGCTTCGCTGGAGGCGCTGGCGGCGGCCGGGCACACGGTGGCGGCGGTGTATACGCAGCCCGATCGGCCGAAGGGCCGGGGGCAGGAATTGGCGATCTCGCCGGTGAAGGAGGCGGCGCTGCGGATGGGGTTACCGGTGTATCAGCCGGAGCGAGTGCGCGCGTGTGTTACGGAGTTAGCGTCGTTTGGGGCGAAGGCGATGGTCGTGGTGGGGTACGGGCAGATATTGCCGCAGGCGGTGATCGATTTGGCTCCATTGGGTATTGTGAATGTCCATGCGTCTCTGCTGCCGTTGTATCGCGGGGCGGCGCCGATTCAATGGGCGATCGCCAATGGCGAGACGGAGACCGGCGTGACGACGATGCGAATCGACGCGGGGCTGGACACGGGCGATATGCTGCGGAAGGCGGAGACTTCGATTGGTCCCGATGAGACTGCGGTTGCCTTGTCGGAGCGGCTGGCGGCGATGGGCGCGGAGTTGTTAATTGAGACGTTGGAGATGATGGAGCGGGGGCAGATTGTGCCGGAGCCGCAGGATCATTCTTCGGCGACATTGGCTCCGATTTTGAAGAAGGAAGATGGGGTGATTGATTGGTCGTTGCCGGCGGCGGTTATTTTTAACCGGTTGCGGGGATTTACGCCGTGGCCAGGGGCGACGACGACGTTTCGCGGGGCGGGGTTGAAGATTTTGGCGGCTCGGGTTTTGGAGGGGGAAGGGTTGGCGCCGGGAGGTTTGGCGTTTCGGGATCGTCAATTAATGGCTGGGTGTGGCGGGGGAACGGCGTTGGAACTGGTAGAAGTGCAGCCGGAGGGGCGGAAACGTGTAAGTGGAGACAGTTTCGCGAACGGCGCGCGGATAGTGGAAAATGAGGTCCTGGGAATCTAACATGAAGTTACCGGTTGGTTATCGCTATTCGGCCTTGTATGCCGGCATACGCAAGACGCAGAAAGATGATTTGGCACTGATTGTTTCGGATGTGCCGGCGGCGGCGGCGGGCGTGTTCACACAGAACAAGGCGATGGCCGCGCCGGTGATCCTTTCGAAGGAGAATCTGGCGGCTTCGCAGGGGACAGTGAGGGCGATATTAACGAACGCGGGAAATGCCAATTGCGCGACACGGACGGGGATGAAAGTGGCATTGGCGACGACGCGGGCGCTGGCGAAAGTGTTGAAAGTACCTGCGAATCAGGTGCTGCCAGCGTCGACGGGGGTGATTGGTGTGGAGTTGGACGGATCGAAAATTATTTCGAATGTTTCGGCGTTGGCGGACGGGTTGTCGGCGGAGCGATTTGGAGATGTGGTCAACGCGATTATGACGACGGATCTGGCGCCGAAGAAGGCGCATGCGTCGCTGGCGGTGAAGGGCGGGGTGATTCATCTGGCGGGGATGACGAAGGGTTCGGGGATGATCCAGCCGCTGATGGCTACGACGCTGGGTTATATTGTCACGGACGCGGCGCTGACGGCTCCTGAGTTACAGCGGATGTTACGAAAAGCGGCGGACCGGAGTTATAACGCGATGAGCGTGGACGGAGATACATCGACGAATGACTCCGTGTATCTGCTGGCGAACGGGGCGAGCGGGTTGACGATGACTGGCGGCGATAAGGCGTTGTTTGCCCAGGCGCTGACGGTGTTAATGGAAGATTTGGCGAAGCAGATTGCGCGGGATGGGGAGGGGGCCAAGAAGCTGGTCACGATTGATATTGCGGGGACGCGGTCGGATAAGGAGGCGATGCGGATTGCGCGTTTTATTGGGAATTCGCCGCTAGTGAAGACGGCGATTGCGGGAAGCGACCCGAACTGGGGACGGATCATGATGGCGGCGGGGAACGCGGGCGTGGATTTTGAGTTGAAGAATGTGGATATCCGGATGCAGGGGCTGCTGGTGTGTAAGGGCGGGCTGGCGAGGGATTTCTCGGAGGCGGAGTTGACGAAGTTGCTGGATGAGCCGGACTGCCATATTTCGTTTTCGATTCGGGGAGATGGGACGGGGCGGGCGCGGTTCTATACATGTGACTTTACTGAGGGGTATATTCAGATTAATGGGAGCTACCGGACGTAAGGGCGCGGCGAGGTGTTAGCCTGAAGGGGTGGACTTCCCAGCCATTCGCACAGAAAGCCTAACGAAATCGTACAAATCTGGCGATGAGACTCTTACGGTCTTCGACGATTTGAACCTGACAGTTACAAAAGGCGAGCGCGTGGCCCTGATCGGGGAATCGGGAACGGGAAAATCGAGTCTTTTGCACTGTTTAGGCGGTCTGGACAGGCCAAGCAAGGGTAAGATATACTTCGGACAGAACGACCTTCAGGCGCTATCGGAAACTGGGTTGGCTGATTTTCGGAACCGTGAGCTGGGCTTCGTTTGGCAAACGCACTATTTACTGCCGGAGTTTACAGCGCTGGAAAACGTGATGATGCCGCTCCTGATTCGGGGAGACCAGTATGAAGAGGCTGCGCCGGTCGCGTTAGCGAGGCTAGATGAAGTTGGGTTGCGAGCACGAGCGCACCACCGGAGCGGCGAACTCTCCGGCGGGGAGCAACAGCGGGTGGTGTTGGCGAGGGCGCTTGTGGGGCGGCCGAAATATTTGTTCGCCGATGAGCCGACAGGAAATCTGGATGAGCGGACGGGCGCGATGATTTCGAGCCTGTTGAGCGAGCTGCATCGGACGCATCAGCTCACATCGATTTATGTCACGCACAATCGTGACTTTGCCCGGTCGTGCGACCGGGTTTTGCGATTACAACACGGAGGACTGGCCGATGTAACGGCCGGGGAGTAGCCATGTTTGAACGATACACCGAGAAAGCCCGCCGGGTCATTTTCTTCGCCCGTTATGAAGCCTCCCAGTTCGGCAGTCCGTACATAGAAACAGAGCATCTGTTGCTGGGGCTGCTGCGCGAAGACAAGGCGCTGGCGAACCGCTTTCTGCGGTCGAACGCGGCCATTGAATCGATCCGGAAACAGATCGAGGCGCATACAACGATCCGCGAAAAGGTATCGACCTCGGTGGATCTTCCATTGAGCCATGAGTGCAAACGCGTGCTGGCATATGGAGCCGAAGAGGCCGAGCGGCTGAACCACAAGCACATTGGGACTGAACATCTGATGCTGGGGCTGCTGCGGGAAGAGAAATGCTTCGCGGCGGAGATTCTGCATGAGCGCGGGCTGCGGTTAACGCAAGTACGGGAAGATATTTCGCGGAGTTCGTCGGAGAAGATCACAACGAACCGTCCGAAGGAGTCGTCGCTGCTGGCCGAATTTTCCCGCGACCTGACGCAGGCGGCAGTGGACGGCCAGTTGGATCCTCTCATTGGCCGCGATCATGAACTGGAACGGGTGGTGCAGATCCTGTGCCGGCGGACGAAGAATAATCCGGTGCTGATCGGTGAGCCGGGCGTTGGCAAGACGGCCATTGTGGAAGGCTTGGCGCAGCGGATCTCCGATGGCGACGTGCCGTCGTTCCTGAGCGAGAAGCGGATCATGGCGCTGGATTTGTCGTTGATCGTGGCGGGCACGAAGTATCGCGGGCAGTTCGAAGAGCGGCTGAAGACGATCATGAAGGAGTTGATGGAGAATCAGAACGCCATCATCTTCATTGATGAGTTGCATACGTTGGTGGGCGCGGGATCGGCCGAAGGATCGCTGGACGCGGCCAATATTCTGAAGCCGGCGCTGAGCCGCGGCGCGATTCAATGCATTGGCGCGACGACGCCGTCGGAGTACCGGAAGTCGATTGAGAAAGACCGGTCGCTGGAGCGGCGTTTTCAGGCGGTGAAAGTGCCGCCGCCCAACGAGAGCGAAGCGATCAAGATCATGTATGGGATTAAGGAGCGGTATGAGAAATTCCATGCCGTGGCCTATACCGATGAGGCGATCGAGACGTCGGTGTTCGCGTCGAGCCGCTTTATCCCGGACCGGTTTCTGCCGGATAAAGCGATCGATTTGATCGACGAGGCGGGCGCGCGGGTGAAGTTGAAGCAGACTACGCTGCCGACCGATGTTTCCGAGGTACAAAAGCGGATCAAGTTTATTGTGCACCGGATGGAGAACGCGATCGCGAACCACGAATTTGAAAAGGCGCGGTTCTACTCCGATGAAGAACGCAAGGAACGCGAAAATCTGCGGGCACTGCGCGATAAGTACAACCTGGACGACACCGCGACGGGGGTGGTGACCAAGGACGATATTGAAGACGTGGTGGCGCGCTGGACGGGCGTGCCGATGAGCGCGATTCGCGAAGAGGAAGTGGCAAAGCTGCTGCGGATTGAAATAGAGCTGCA
>SHUN01000235.1 GCA_009697495.1 Bryobacterales bacterium
GCCCCAACGGCACCGGTGTAGCCGATGTCACGGGCATTCCCGCGGAATTCGGTCCCGCCAAAAACGTTGCCTGGCGCATCGCTGTCCCGCCGGGCAGCAGCTCCCCCGTTCTGACGAAAGACGCGATCTTCCTCACTGCCGCTGAAAAAGCTCAGCTCATTACCCTCAAGATCAACCGCGAAACCGGCCGCCTCGAATGGCGCCGCGATATCCCCCAGAGCCGCATCGAAAACCGGCACCAACTTAACAACCCCGCCAGCCCCTCCCCGGTCACCGACGGCGTCAATGTCTTCGTCTTCTTCAGCGACTTTGGCCTCATTTCCTACGGCCCCGATGGCAATGAGCGCTGGCGGCTTCCACTTCCGCCCTTCGCCAACTTCCACGGCATGGGCGCTTCCCCCATCCTCGCCGGCGATAAACTCCTCCTCGTTTGTGACCAGGATTCGGAATCGTTCCTTCTCGCCATCGACAAAAACACCGGCCGGCAAATCTGGAAGACCGCACGCCCATCGGTCGTCCACGGTTTCGCCACCGCCACCATTTTTCGCGATCAGGTCATTGTCCCCGGCTCCTATCTACTCGCTTCCTACTCCCTCAAAGACGGCAAAGAACTCTGGACCGTCCGCGGACTTTCCTGGCAAATCAAAGCCACCGCGGTTGTTGACGGCGACACCATCTACGCCACTGGCTGGGCGCCAGGCGCTGACCCCGGCCAAGCCAAACCATTGCCCGCTTTTGCCGAAGCCCTCAAAATAGCCGACGCCAATAACGACGGAAAACTCGCGAACGCCGAACTCCCGCCCGCCTTCAAACATGGCGGTAGTTGGACCGCCATCGACCTCAATAACGACGGCTTCCTGGACGCTCGCGACTGGGGCTTCTACCGGGGCCGGCGCGAAGCCAGCAACGTCACCATCGCCGTTAAACCCGGTAACGCCCGGGGCGATTTGACGGACACCCACGTCGTCTGGAAACACCAGCGAATGGTGCCCGAAGTGCCGTCCCCCCTTCTGCTCGATGGCATTTTGTACACCGTAAAAACCGGCGGCATCTTCACCGCGATGCTCGCCGGCACGGGCGAGTTGAAAAAATCCGCCCGCGTCCAAGGCGCAATCGACGGCTACTACGCCTCCCCCATCGCCGCCGACGGCAAAATTTTCCTCTTCAGCGAGCAGGGAAAAGCCGCGGTCATCAAGCCCGGCGCAGAATGGGAACTCATGCGCGTCAACGACTTCGACGAACCTATCTACGCCACTCCAGCCATCGCCGAATCCAGAATGTACATCCGAACCGCCTCAACCCTCTACGCCATCGGTCCCGTACCGCCAAAATAGAGCCTGTGGAAAAGTGGTGCCTGGCACCACTTTTCCACAGGCTACAGTTGTATCCTGGTAGTTTCGGAGTTACAACATTTGTCTCGTATCGGTAACGCATTCAGCAGCTTCTTCAGCATCCTCTTCAGCGGCGCGCTTCCGCCCGATGTAGCCAAGGCATATGGCTACGTAAAGGCTGAAGTCAAGAAACCAGAAGCCCCCAAAGCCCCGGAGGTCAAGCCCGCCGACGGCGCTTTACAGCTCCTCGGCATCCTCCAGCGCGATGCCCGTCTCGTCGATTTCCTCATGGAAGACATCGGCGCCTATTCTGACGATCAAGTCGGCGCCGCTGTCCGTACAGTCCATGAACAATGCGGAGCGGTGCTCAAACGCTGCGTCACTCTCGCCCCCGTCATCGATGGCGTGGAAGGCGTCTACACCAAATCGGAAGCCGCCGGCGCCATTGCCAAACAGGGCTTGAAATTCATCGGCAACGTCCCCGCCGAAGGCCGCGCTCCCGGCGGCATCCTCCGCCACAAGGGCTGGAAGGCGGCCGTTGTCGATCTCCCCAAGGTTAGCCCCGCGGTCAACCTCTTCATCATCGCCCCCGCCGAAATTGAAGTGGAGTAGCGCCGTGTCATCCGGCAACGTCATCGGTATCGACCTCGGTACCACCAACTGCTCCGTCGCCGCCTCTGATGGCGGTCCCGTCGTCATCCAAACCGTCCCTCAACTCACCGGCCCCGGCGAACTCCGCGACGAACCGCTGTTCCCGTCATTCCTCTACATCCCCGGCGCCAACGAATTCCCCGAAGGCACAAAAGGCCTCCCCTGGGACGACACTCCGAAATACATCCTCGGCGAATGGGCCAAACGCCGAGGCGTGGAAAACTCCAGCCGCCTTGTCCACTCCGCCAAGAGCTGGCTCTCCTATTCCGGCGTCGATCGCACTGCGCCGTTATTGCCCTTAACAGCCCCCGATGGCGTCACTAAAATCTCCCCGCTGGAAGCCTCAACCGCCTATCTCACCCATCTTCGCCAATCCTGCCACGACGCCCAGGTTCTCATCACCGTCCCCGCGTCCTTCGACGCCTCCGCCCGCGCCCTCACCGAACTCGCCGCCACGAACGCCGGCTTCACCAACTTCGTCCTCCTCGAAGAACCCCAAGCCGCTTTCTACGCCTGGTTGGAACGCCACGACGATTGGCGGACCAGAGTCCATAACGGCGACAAAATCCTGGTCATCGACATCGGCGGCGGAACCACCGATTTCACGCTGATCGCCGTCGGCGAATCCAACGGCGAACTCACCCTGGAACGCGTCGCCGTCGGCGAACATATCCTCCTGGGCGGCGACAATATTGACCTCGCCCTAGCCCGCGCCGTCGAACAGGAACTCGCCGCGAAGAACACCAAGCTCGACGCCATCCAGCTCCACATGCTCTGGCAACGCTGCCGCGCCGCAAAGGAAAAGCTCCTGGCGAAAAACGCGACGCAACCCGATGAGCCCGTCACCATCCTCGGCCGGGGAACAGGTCTCATCGGCGGGACCATTAAAGCCACCCTCCGCCGCGAAACCCTCGAACAAGTTCTGTTGAACGGCTTCCTCCCGCGTGTCGATAAAGACGAGCAGCCCGTCAAAGCGAGACGCGCCGCCCTCGCCGAAATCGGCCTGCCCTACGCCTCTGACCCCCGCATCACCGCCCATCTCGCCCGCTTCATTCAACAAGCCGGCGCACCCACGCACGTCCTTTTCAACGGCGGCGTCCTCCATTCCGAAATCGTCCGCCAACGCATCGTCGAGATGCTGAATCCCGTCCAAGTCCTGGAAGGCGAAGATCTGATGCACGCCGTCGCCCGAGGCGCGGCCTATTACGGCTTGGCCCGCCAGGGCAAGGGCATTCGCATCCGCGGTGGCGTCCCTCGCACTTACTACATCGGCATTGAATCCTCCTTGCCTGCCGTCCCCGGCATTCCCGCGCCCATGAAAGCCCTCACCGTCGTGCCCTTCGGCCTCGAAGAAGGCTCCAGCGTCGAACTTCCCAAACTCGAGTTCGGCCTCCTCACCGGCGAACCCGCCGAGTTCCGCTTCTTCAGTTCCGTGTCCCGCCATGACGACCAACCCGGTGACGTTCTCGACCCCATCCCAGCCGATGTCGAAGAACTTTCCCCCATCGAAGTCAACCTTCCCGCCGCCGCCGAAAAAATCACACGAGTCACCCTCGCCGCGGATGTCACCGCCACGGGCGTTCTAGAACTCTGGTGTGTCGGCAAAAACGACAACCGCTGGAAACTCGAATTTAACGTACGCGAGCAAACGCAATGAAGATCGGCATCGACCTCGGCACCACCAACTCCGCCCTCGCCTGGATGGACTCCTCCGACGACGACCGGACCATCAGCGTTCTGGAAATCCCCCAATTCGTCGCCCAGGGCCGCCAGGAGAGCCTCCGCACGCTTCCCAGCTTTCTCTATCTTGGCGACCAGATCTACGTCGGCGCTTACGCCCGTGAGAAGGGCGCGTTGACCCCCACCCGCACCGTCCATTCCGCCAAAAGCTGGCTTTCCAACAGCGATGTCGACCGCCGCGCCAAAATCCTTCCCTGGGATACCCAGGAATCGGCCCGCGAACTCAGCCCGGTCGAAGTCAGCGCCAAATTCATCGAGCATATTCGCAATGCCTGGGACGCCGCCAACCCGGCCAACCCCCTCGCCGGTCAGGACATTGTATTAACCGTGCCCGCGTCCTTCGACGAAGAGGCCCGCGAACTCACCGTCGAGGCCGCGCGCCTGGCCGGACTTGAAAACCTGACGCTACTCGAAGAGCCCGCCGCGGCCTTCTACTCCTGGATCGCCAACCACTTGGCCGAGTCGCAGAAAACACTCTTCGACGGCCAGACGGTCCTGATCTGCGACGTCGGCGGCGGCACCAGCGATTTCACCCTGATAAAGGTCTCCCGCAAAGGCGACCTCGTCGAATTCACGCGTACCGCCGTCGGTAAGCATCTGCTCCTTGGCGGCGACAATCTCGACTTGACGATGGCGTGGCTGGTCGAAGCCAAAATCGGCCAGCCGCTGAGCCTCCGCCAACGCGCCGCGTTGCGCCGCCAGTGCGCCAGCGCCAAAGAGCGCATGCTCAACAACCCCGCCATCGAGAAGGTGGAGATCACCGTTCTCGGCGCCGGGTCCAGCATGATCGGCGGAACGTTACGGACTGAAATTACCCGTGCCGAAGCGTTGGAATTAGCGCTTGATGGCTTCCTGCCGCTATGTGCTTTGACCGATCGTCCCAGCGACGACAAGCGCAGCATCTTTCGCGAACTCGGCCTGCCCTACGTTTCCGACCCCGCTGTCACCAAACATCTGGCGGCATTTTTAGCCGGTGCCGGTGACGTCAAGCCCGACGCGATCCTCTTCAACGGCGGCTTTTTCATTCCGGAAATTCTCCGCCAGCGCGTCGCCGATGTGATGGAAAGCTGGTACGGCAAGCGGCCGGTCATTTTTGAAAACCGTGATCTTGACTTAGCCGTTGCGGTCGGCGCCGCCTACTACGCGAACGCCAAGACCACCGGAACGGGAGTGCTGGTTCGCGGCGGCCTGCCCCGTGCGTATTTCATCGGAATTGGCGAAGGCACCGGCCCTTTGAAAACCGTGTGCCTGGCCCCTCGGGGAACCGAGGAAGGAAGCTCGCTGGAGTTGGACATGGAAGGTCTGCAACTGGTTGCCAACAAGCCAGTCAGCTTCCGGCTCTACAGTTCGTTGACGCGGACGGAGGACCAACTCGGCTCGCTCGTCGAGTTTTCCGAAGCCGAAGTCGAAAGCGGCGAAATCCACGCCCACGCGCCGTTAAACGCGTTGATACGGTTCGGTAAACCGCAAGGCGAGCGTTTCGTGCCCGTCAAACTCGGGGCAAAGCTAACCGCCGTCGGAACGCTGGAAATCTATTGCGATTCGAAGGTGAGCGACAACCGCTGGCGTCTCCAATTCGAACTCCGCAAGGCAAAAGCGAAGGCTGCCGCAACCCGCCGCCCCGCGGCAGTGATCAGTGACGAAGCACGCGCGGCCGCGTTGCAACAACTCGAAGCCGTCTTTGCGCCATCGGGGACGGCCGCGCCGGAGGAGCTTCCCGCCTGCCTCGAACAGACGCTGGGACTCGGGCGTTTAAGCTGGCCCAGTGACTTAATCCGCGCGATGGCGGATAAATTCCTCGAACACGCTGAAGGGCGCAGGAAATCGGCGCAGCATGAAGCCCGCTGGCTCAACCTCTGCGGCTTGTGCCTTCGACCCGGCTTTGGCTATCCCGGAGACGATCTACGAATCGAGCAAGCCCGCCGGATTTACGCCGCCGGGATGGTGTTCGGCAATCAGGTGCAAGTAGAGAGCGAATGGTACATATTCTGGGGCCG
>SHUN01000236.1 GCA_009697495.1 Bryobacterales bacterium
TAGCGCCGGCGGATCGCGGCGAGTAAAATGAGCCCAGCGCCGAGGAGGAATCCGTTCCCTGGTTCTGGCGTGGCGACCACGGGGACAACCGACGCGCTGAACAACGTTTGACTGTAATTGGGCCCCTGATTGGGCACCCAAAATGTGACGCCGTTCGACGATTGACCCGCGCTGGCCAGCAGCATGGATCCGGCTAATGCGGTTACCTGCGAGCTGGTACTACTTGTCACCAGCAACTGACCCGAATGGAGGTCGTCGCTGTTGTTATCCATGACCACTTCCCAGAAAGCAAGCTGCAGCGCGGCGGCTTGCCAGCCCTGGGTAAGGGTCGCATTGTAGGTGTTGTACAGCCACGCCAGCCGGGTGCCGTTGGTAAAGGCGTTGTCAGGGATCCCGGTTACCGTCGTCGGACCAACGAGCAGCGATGTGACAGGATCGGCGCAGTACAGTAGCGCCGGAATGACACCGTCGAATTGAACGCCAATCTGACCGGCCTGGACGTTGATGGCGTTGCCGCCGACACGGACTGCGATGTTCTGGAACAGACGCGGGAGCGAGCTGTCGTAAGTGATGGTAGTTGCGAAGGCCGGTAACACGGCGAGCAGGAGGAGAAAGTGGCGTTTCATGACACATGCCATTGCATTCCGCCTGCCAAACATAAGTTGTTGAACACACACGCTGAGGCGTGTTTCGAATCGGGAATCGAGGGTCGATTTGAAACTCCCGAAATGGAACGTCTAGATGAGTCTGATGTTATTCGGGTCCCAGTGAATGGCCCGCTGCGTTTCGAGGCTTAGGTTAACGGCGAGGCTGGGTCCGGCGGTGCGGGAGCCGAACGTCGCGTCCTCGAAGAACGGCTTACGGGAGCGGAGGGCGCTGACCCAATTTTGGATGTGATCGACATGGGCGTTGTGGCCGCGCGGCGGCGTGAAGCGATCGGAAGCGTCGGGGCGCATGGCGTCCGGGGTAGCCCGTTGCGAGGGGTACTTTTGGCGATAGGCGTCGAGGATCTTCTTTTGGGTCGCCTTGTCAAAGTTGTCGATCGTCGTACCGGGTTCGGCTTCGCGGGGTTTGCGGTCGAGGGTCACACCGTTCATGGTGACTTCCATGGTGCCTTCGCTGCCGACGAACTTGAGGCCGAAACGTTCGGGAGGGGCGGCGCCGCTGGCAAGGTTGACGCGGAGGGCGAAGGTGAATTCGGAGTGCCGTTCGGTCTTTGGGTAGTCCATGAGAGCCAGGACGACATCGTAGGCGTCGCGGCCATCCTTCCAATAGCGGACGCCGCCGGTGGCGTAGATGCGGCTGGGGCCGAGGCTGTTCGTGGCGACATGGAGTCCAGTTAGTAAGTGGACGAATAAGTCGCCGCTGACGCCGGTGCCGTAGTCACGATAATTTCGCCAGCGGAAGAGCCGGATTGGATCGAAGGGATGTTTGGGGGCATTGCCGAGGAATCGGTCCCAATCGATGCGTTCGGGCGTGGCATCGGGACCGGGCAGAGAGTACTGCCATGCGCCGAGAGCGGTATTGCGGTCGAGCCAGGCTTCGACGAGATTGAGCTCGCCGAGGGCGCCCTGCTGGATGAGTTGCCGGGCCTTGAGGAAGACCATGGCGCTGGCGTATTGGCTGCCGACCTGGAGGATTCGGCCGCTTTTTGCCTGGGCGTCCATGAGCATTTTGCACTCGGGGAACTTGTGGACCATGGGCTTTTCGACATAGACGTCTTTGCCGGCCATGAGGGCGTCGTGGGCGATTTGAGCGTGCCAGTGGTCGGGGGTGGCGACGATGACGGCGTCGATGTCCTTTTTGGCGAGGATTTCGCGGTAGTCGCGGGTTGTGAAGAGCTGGGCACCCCAGCGTTCTTTTGCGCGTTCGAGACGGCCTTCGTAGATGTCGCCGACGGCGGCGATTTCGGTGCCGCCAAGGCCGAGGCAGTCGGTGGCGTCACCGGTACCCATGCCACCTGCGCCGATGAGAGCGAAGCGGATTTTGTCATTTGGAGAGGCCATGGTTAGTTACTTGACCTCGCATTTCGCGGCATTCCAGTTGAATGTCTGTTTCTCGAAGTAACTGCGGTTACTGAGCAGCGCCGGACCGGCGGCTCTGAGGCCGAAGAGGGCATCCTCAATTACTGGTTTCCGTGACCGGACGGCGGCCAGGAAGTTACGGTGGTGGTCGAAGTGATCGCTGTAATTCCGGGGAGCGCGGAAGGTATCTTCAGCCTGTGGCAACATGCCATCGGCGGAGGGTTTTTTGGGCGAATATTTGTCGTGGTAGGCCTTGAGGAAGTTATCCTGGACGTTACGCGGGAAAGTGCCGATGGTGTAGCCGGGCTCGGATTCGCGGTTGACTTTGGCGAGGGTGACGGTGGAGCCGACGGTCATGATTCCTTCGGAGCCAACGAAGCGGAAGCCGCTGGTTTCGCCTGCGCCGTTGACGAAATTGACGCGCAAAGCGAGGTTAAACGCGGGCATATTGCGATGGGCGGGGTAGTCATAGATGCCCATCAGGATGTCGGGAACGTCGCGGCCATCCTTCCAATAGCGGAGGCCTCCGGTGGCGAAAACGCGTTCGGGTCCCTGGGCTCCGGTGATGAAATGGAGGCCGGAGAAGAGGTGGACAAAGAGGTCGCCGGCGACGCCGGTGCCGTAGTCCTGGTAGTTACGCCAGCGGAAGAGGCGGATGGGCTCGAAGGGACGTTTGGGGGCGCTGCCGAGATAGCGATCCCAATCGATGTTAGCGGGGGAGGCATCGGGCGGGATGGAGTATTGCCAAGCGCCGATGGCGGAGTTACGATCCCACCAGGCTTCGACCAGATTGAGTTCGCCAATTGCGCCTTGGGCGAGTAACTCACGGGCTTTGTCGTAGATAATAGAAGATACACGCTGGCTGCCGACTTGTAAGATGCGATTTGTCTTTGCGGCGGCTTCGATGACTAAGTGGCCGTCGGCTACCTTCTGGACCATGGGCTTTTCGACATAGACGTCTTTTCCGGCGTTCATGGCGTCGATGGCGATGCGGGCGTGCCAGTGGTCGGGGGTGGCGACGATGACGGCGTCGATGTCTTTTTTGGCGAGGATTTCGCGGTAATCGCGAGTGGTTTGGATATGGGCGCCCCAGATTTCCTTGGCGCGGGTGAGGCGGCCGTCGTAGATGTCGGCGACGGCTACGAGTTCGGAATCGCCGGTGGAAAGGGAGGATGTGACGTCGCCGGAACCCATGCCGCCTGCGCCGATGAGGGCGATTCGGATCTTGTCGTTTGGCTTGGATTGGGCCAAAACGGCAGGGGCGGCGGCGGTGGTTAGGAAGCGGCGGCGGGTGGGCATGGTGTTTGTCTCCTTTTCGATTGTATTTGAAAACCGCTCCCTGACGGTCGCGGCTCGGTAACGGTTAGCGGTCCCTCCTAGAAGAGGGGTTTGTCGATGAAGCCGAAACGGCGGCCATCGGCCTTTCTCTCGTCCGAGGGGGGGAGGAGTTGGGAGGTGTCGCGGACGGCGGCGCTGACGGCCAGGGCGAGGGCCATCACGAGGTCGTCGTGGCCGCTGGAGGAGGCGGGATGGGAGGTGTCACCGCGGAGTTCGATGAGTTCGTCTTCGAAGATATCCCAGTGTTCGAGGCCTTCTTTACAGGTGAGGGAATGGGCGTCGATGACGAGCAAAAGGGTGGTGATGAGCGAGCGGCGCGGGATGGAGACGTAGCCGCCGCTGAGGGTGTTTTCGACTTTTCCGCCGGTGATGAAGACCGGGCGAATGGCGACGTTGGCGGTGAGGGTGTTGCGGAGACGGTCGACCATGGGCAGGCCGGGGCCGCCGGCGTCGATGACAAGTTCCTGCTTTTGCGAGCGGAGTTCGAGGTGTTTGGAGACGAGGGTGTGCAGGTTGTCGTAATCGGTTCCGTAGGGGAAACGGGTGAGAGAGCGGATGTCGAGGCGCGGCTGGTAGAGATGGGCGTAGGTGACGGGGCAATGGCCGCGCGGGAACCAGAGGAGATCGAGGCCGGCGAGGGCGGAATGGTCCTTGCGCCGGCCGAGGTCGAGACCGTTGTAGGCTTTGGGCTCGGGTTGGCGGGTTCGACCGGGTACAAAACTGACGAGGCCTGCGCCGTTTTCGATGGGATGTGACATGTGGTTCTCCTAGGAAATTTGATCTTTCTTGCGCAGAATGGAGCGGACGAATTCGCGGGAGCAGAGGCGGTTGGCGGGTTGGACGAACTCGCAGAGGAAGTCCTGCTGGTATTTGACGGGGTTGGCGCGGCGCTGCATTTCGAGGAATTGGCGGTCGATTTCGGGGCAGTCGTGGATGTTGGAGAAGATGCGTTGCCAGTCGGCGGTTTTGTCGTGCCAGTAGTTGTAGAAGTAGCCGGCTTGGCTGGTGGGGGTGGAGAGGAGCCAGATTCTGCCATGGGTGCGGGCGACGAAGGGGGAGACGGAGAAGTAGACTTCGTCTTTGACGAGGGCGGCTTCGTCGACGATGAGGATTTTGGCGGTGCGGCCGACGCTGGTATCGCTGGTGTGGGGGACGGCGCAGATGCTGCTCAAATTGGGCAATTTGAGAGAAAAAGACTGGCCGAGAACGCGGCGGACGGGGTGGCCGAGGGCGATGGCGAAGTCGGTGGCGTGTTCGATGAGAATGCCGGCTTGCTCCCTGCAGCGGGAGATGATGACGATTTTGAGACTGGGCGTTTTGAGGGCTTCGTGGAGGGCCTTGATGGCGATGGTGGTGGTTTTGCCCCATTGGCGGTTGCAGCAGAGCATGAGGTATTTGGCGGCGGAGTCGAGGACTTCGGCCTGTTTGGGGCTGGGGTGAAAATCGAGGCGGATTTTGGCCCATTCGGAGGTTTTTGTGGGTTCGGGGTTATGGATTTCGGGCGTGGCTGGGTATGGCACTTTTGTGGTGAACGCGGGGCTGTGACCGTCGTCTGAACGCAGTTTTCTTGCCGGCCTGAAGATGTCGTTCAAGTTGGCCCGGTTGGTCATGGTTTTCATTTCGCCTTTCTGGGCGCCTTGGGCATTTTGTCGTCGAAGCTCACGTTTTCGTGGGGGACGATGACGATGCGGCGGCCGGGGAACTCGCTTTTGTAGGCTTCGATGACTTCCGGGACGTTCTCGGAGGTGAAAATGGGGGGTAGATCATTTTCGTCTTTTTCGGGTTCCGTTTCGTTAAGTCCCTCGTTTGCAACGTTTTCTTCTTCTTTTGCTTCGGTTCGTTTGTGGCGGGCGGGGGCGAAGTCCGGGAAATTGGCGTGGATGAACTTGAGGCGGCGCTCGGAGCGGGCGAGGGTTTGCTGGAGGCGGGCGATTTCGCGGTTCATTTTGGGAACGAGGGCGTTGCCGGCGAGGAGTTCGGCGGAGACGTCGGCCATGGCTTTGAGGTCATGGAGTTCGGGCGCGAGATTGCCGTTGGGCTTGTTGTGGGCGGAGAGGAGGGCGAGGTTCCAATGCGTGGTGATGCAGCGGTGGAGTCGCTCAATCTGCCAGCGGGCGGCGGCCATGTCGCCGATGACGGCGTAGGCGGCTTGGTTCAAGGGCTTGTAGATGGCGATGTGATCTTCGACGAGAGTTTCGTATTGATCGCGGTCCTCATTGCAGAGGACGGCTTCATGGGGCGGAATGAAGCAGGCGAACTTCTTGGCGCGCTCGCCGTCTTTGAGGGCGTTGCGGGCGGATCTCTCTTTTCCCGCGGACGTGATAGGTCCTTTTGATTTGGCGCC
>SHUN01000237.1 GCA_009697495.1 Bryobacterales bacterium
CCAGATTCCGGTGCAACTCCTTGCGGCGGGATTCTAGTGAATCGAGTGTTCGTTCCATGGCGCTCCATTCTGAATGATTAACCACCTTCAGATTATCGCCCAAAAAAAAGGAAACGCAACTTTCGCCCACAAATTTGACGCACACCCACAAACGATGGCAAAGTTGCAAACACCCGTCCAACTGTGGCACTCTATTAAGTTTTCCCGCACAAAAATGCCGCCTAAACGCGTTCGCGTCCTTTATCATGACCATTGCTTCGACGGCTCGGCCTCGGCCGCCTTCTTCAGCCAGTTCTATCACGACCATTTTGACCCCCTTGCCGGGTTCCAATACACCGGCATGGCGCACACGGCCGACCAGCTCTTTGCGGACAGTCTATTCGACGGCGACGAGAACGCCATCGTCGATTTCAAGTACTCGCCGCACCCTTCGCTCACCTGGTGGTTCGACCATCATCAGAGTGCGTTTCTGAGCCCCGCCGACGCCGAGCACTTCCGCTCGGAGCGGCACGGCAACTATTTTTTCGATCCCACATTCCGTTCCTGCACGCTCTTCATCGCCACCATCGCAAAAGAGAAATTCGGCTACCAGAACGCCGCGCTCGACGAGCTTGTTCACTGGGCCGACATCATCGACGGCGCGCAGTACAAAAGCGCCGAAGAAGCGGTGGGCCTGGGCGCGGCGGCGATGCAACTGACGTTGGTCATCGAATCGGCCAAGGGCTCCGAAATTGTACAGAAGATCATCGGGCATATGCGGTCGCTGCCGCTTGCCGAAATCATCGCCCTTCCGGAAATCCAGGCCATTTACCGGCCGCTGAATGAGCGGCATCTGGCGTCGATCGACATCATTCGCCAGCGGTCAAGGGCCGACGGAAAAGTGGTGTTCTTCGATCTGATCGCCGACGGCATGGAGGGGTATAACAAGTTCATTCCGTACTACCTATTCCCCGAAAACGTCTACACCGTTTCGGTCAGCACGTCGTCGTTCCGGACGAAAGTCAGCGTCGGCTCCAACCCCTGGCAGTCCGAGCGAGTGACGCATAATCTGGCGACGATCTGCGAACGTTATGGCGGGGGCGGGCACTCGAAAGTGGGTGCGATCAGCTTCCCGGTGGGAGCTGTCGAGGAAGCCCGCGCGGCCGCGAGTGAAATCGTGGCTGAGTTGCACACGTAGGGCGTCCCTTTCCAACCGCTCCGTTGAAGGCGCGATCCAAGTTGTTGATTCCACGACACAAGTCACGCGCGCCTTCATCCTTTTTGGTGGGCCGCAGGCCCATGGGCACTCCCTGACGGTCGCGGCTCGGTATTGCTCACCGGGCCGTGACCAGCGGCCGAAGCCTCAGCGCATCGACACTTTGTACCACCGGTCCGGCTGCGCCTTGCCTCGACGCGCGCCGGGAGAGGGAGGCAGCAGAATCATTTCGCCCTCTTCGGCGTCCACCGCGCCGGCCGGCGAAATTGGACTCACCCTCAGCCGCTGCTTGCGCAGCAGCAGGTGTTCCTGTTTCTCGACCACGGCGCGCAAGACGTTTTCCGTTAACCCATGGCGCGCCAGGAGCGCCAGCGCCTCGGCACTCGTGTCAAACTGCGTGCGCTTATAACGAACCAGATCCACCAGCAGTCCGTCCCCTAGCCCGGCGCGAGCCAGGACCACCAGGCCGTCGTTTGTTAATACATGGCGCGGCAGCGCCGTTGTTTCCGGTTCCGCGCCCAGGCAGACCGCGGCAAAAGCAACACTCAAGAGGATCCGCATAAGAGTCTCATCGGACGGCGTTTCATTTGCTTTAATGAACCGTTGAAAGAAGCCGATAAGTTTTCTATGTTGCTGCTAGTCGCACTAGTACTCGCGCTGCCCGACGCACTCCTGAACCGCTCTTACACGCCGGAGCCCGTCTGGGTGCGTGTGTGGACACGATGTGCGATGCCGATTCCGGTCACGCGTATTGTGTCTGGCGATTTACCGGCCGGCATGCAGGTTTCCGGCCAAGGCGATTTGCAGGGCATCCCCACTGAGCCGGGGCACTACACATTCACCGTGGAAGTCTCCGATGGCTGCTCGCGGCACCTGGAGCAGCGGCAAATTCGAGTTCTGCCCGCGCCCATCCTGACCGCCGAAGCCCAGCAACTTGCATTTCACTGCCCGCAAGGCTCGCCCGCCTTTTCCGGCGGCATCGTCCGCGTCTCTGGTTCCGCCCCCGGCCGTCCTTACAGTGTCGACATCCTCGACGGCCAATGGCTGGAAGCGGCCATGCGCGACGGCGTCCTGCCCGCCGAAGGGGCAGCGCTGGAGGCCGATACGATTCGCATCTCCATCAACCCTTCCAAGCTCGCCCCAGGCGACTACGCCGCCCGTCTGCGCCTGTCTATGTGGCAGGGTGCCAACGCCCCGGAACTGCTTTTCCGCTTGCGTGTCGATTCCCCCCAAACGCTCCTGACTCCCCTCATCATCCCGCAAACGGCGCCCATTCAGATCATCTACCAAATCGTTGAAGCGCCCAGCGCGGAGCTAATTCAGCCGCTTCCCGCGCCGCGGCTGGATGGCCCTCACTTCCCCGTCTACCGTCCTAAATCCGATACAGGTCCGGGCTATTACAAACCCGGCTCCCGCCCGCTAAACCGGTCCCGCGTACTACCCTTTCCAAAAGTTACGATCACGCCTAAACCGCTCGCCAAGCCAGGCGAAAAAGACGGCAGGAAACCGGAAACGATGCCGGCGCGCACCAAGCCCTCAGCGATGCCTCCGTCCCCGGCGGCGTCGGCGAAAAACGATAAGCCCAAGACGGCGCATTAGGGGCTCGTCACGAAAAAACGTTACCGGCCTGCGGGCACCGCTTGCTGACGCGCGCGGCTCAGTAACGGCGCGGCTCAGTAACGGCGGACTAAGCCCCCGATTCGCGCCACGACATCAGTTGTTCCACATACTTCGCCAACACATCGGTCTCCAGATTCACGCGGCCCCCCGGCTGATAGGCGCCCAACGTCGTGTTCTCAAACGTGTGCGGGATAATCGTCACGCCTAAAACGCGATTCTCAATCGACGCCACAGTAAGACTGATCCCATCAATCGCCACCGACCCCTTCGACACCAAATACCGGTCGAGCGCCTCCGGCACGCCGACGCGCAGCCACCAGTTGTCGTTGCCAATGGATGCCAGCCCTAGAAACTCGCCCGTCCCGTCCACATGCCCTTGCACGATGTGCCCGCCCAAGCGGCCCGCCGGCGACATCGGCCGCTCCAGATTCACCCGCCGTCCCGTGCCCAGATTTCCAATGTTCGTCCGCGCCATCGTCTCCGGCGCCACGTCCGCCGCAAAGCTCCCTGGGAGCAGATCCACCGCCGTCAGGCACACGCCGTTCACCGCGATGCTCGCGCCAATAAATGCGTCAGCCAGGACCGTCGAACAGCGTATCCGCAGCCGTGCGCCGTCCCCGCGCCGCTCCATCGATTCAACCGTGCCCAACTCCTCCACAATTCCGGTAAACATCAGCCTCTCGCTCCTCGCGCCACCCACGCTTCCACGGCAAATTCATCCCGGCTCATCGGGTGCAAACGCACATCCCGAAAAAGCATTGCATCCGCGCGACGGCGCCGCCCTCGCCCTCCAGCCACCGGCAGCGACTGCAACCCGCCAAAAATCTTCGGTGCGTAATAGAAGAAAATCTTATCCACAATCCCGGCGTCCAGCGCCGCGCCGTTCACCTTGCTGCCCGCTTCGATCAGCAGCGATTGATACTGCCGCCCGGCAAGAAATTCCACCAGCGCCCGGAGATTCGTCCGCCCACCGGTGCCGTCCAGAATCACCACTTCCACGCCCGCTTTTTCCAGGATCCGCCGCCGCTCGGCGCTCGCCGCCGACGTTGCCGCCACCAACAGATCCTTCGCCCCGCTGCGAACCATCAGCGAATCCGGCCGAAGCCGCAGTTGGGAGTCCGCCACAATCCGCAGAAGCGGCCGGCTGCGCGGCAGTCCCGTACGGTCGGTCAATGCGCAGTCGTCGGACTCGACAGTGCCGATGCCTGTCAATATCGCGTCCGTCAAGTGCCGCAGCAGCTGCACGTGTCCCCGCGCCTGTTCGGAGGTAATCCAGCCCTCGTTGTCATCGGGCGCGGCAATCTTGCCATCCAGCGTCAACGCGCTTTTCAGCGTCACCAGCGGCCGCCGCTCCCGCATGTAGAAGCAGAACGGCTCATTCAACGCCTCCGCTTCCGCCGTATGTCGCGCGTCGACGTGCACTGCGATCCCCGAAGCCCGCAGCCGCGCGAAGCCCTGACCGGCGGTGAGCGGGTTCGGATCCTCCATGGCGGCCACCACCGCGCTCACGCCCGCATCAATCAGCGCGCCAGCGCACGGGGGCGTGCGTCCCTGGTGCGCGCACGGCTCCAGCGTTACATAAACGGTGGCGCCGCGAGCCCGCGCCCCAGCCTCAGCCAGCGCAACCACTTCAGCGTGATCGCGATTAGCGTAAACGTGAAATCCACGGCCCACGACCTCGCCGTGATTGACGATCACCACGCCCACCGCTGGATTCGGGCTCGTCTGCCCCAGGCCTTTCTTTGCCTCGGTCAGCGCCTCGGCCATATAGTCCATTGTCATAAATCGAGCTCAGTCAAACAGCGAAGCGATGTACTGTTCCGGGTCGAACGGCAGCAGATCGGACACCTTCTCGCCCACACCCACATACCGGATCGGCAGATTCAATTCGCGCGCAATCGCAATGGCGATGCCGCCCTTCGCCGTGCCGTCCAGCTTGGTTAGCACGATGCCCGTCACGCCTCCGGCCGCAGTGAATTTGCGGGCCTGTTCCAGGCCGTTCTGGCCCGTCGTCGCGTCCAGAACCAAATAGACTTCGTGCGGGGCGTCCGGAATCACGCGGCCGGCCGTTCGGCGCATCTTGTCCAGTTCGAGCATCAGATTTTCTTTGTTGTGCAAGCGGCCGGCGGTGTCGACGATTACGACATCGGCCTTGCGAGCCCGTGCCGCCTGCAGCGCGTCGAAGATGACGGCGCTAGGGTCGGCGCCCTGGTGCTGCCGGATGATATCGGTGTCGGCCCGTTCGGCCCACACCGCCAGTTGCTCAATCGCCGCCGCGCGGAAGGTATCGGCCGCGGCCATGATCACGGTCCGCCCCTCTTCCTGCAGGCGGCGAGCCAATTTGCCCGTCGTTGTCGTCTTCCCCGCCCCGTTCACGCCCACCATCATGATCACCAGCGGCGGTTCGGTGACGCGCGCGTCCGGCCGTTCGGAGGCTTGCAGCACTTCCAGCAGATGCTGGCGGATAAGCGCTCGCAATTCACCGGCATCGGCCACCAGGTTGCGGTCCACGCGTTGCCGGATGGTTTCCAGCACATCGGTCGCGGTCCGGACGCCGACATCGGCGGTAATGAGAGCATATTCCAGCTCATCGAGCAGATCGGCGTCGATCTTTTTTTTGCCGTGAACGGCGTCGTCAATCCGGTTTACCAGGCCGGCGCGGGTTTTTTCAATACCCTGTTTCAGCCGGTCCAACAGGCTGCCGCCACCCTCACCTGAGCCAAATAGGGAAGAAATCATTCGAGAGCTTTTATGATACCAAGCCGGGGTTTTTTTCGAGAAGCGGGGCGGATGGTCGCGTCGCATAACCGAATGGGGGAACGCACCGGCTCGCTTACGCTCGCGGCTCAGTAAATTTTCCGGAATCA
>SHUN01000238.1 GCA_009697495.1 Bryobacterales bacterium
GCAGCGCCAGCACGCTCTTGTGCAGATCGGTAAATCGAACCGTAAGCGGATCGGTCTCCGGATGCGCTTCATAAAGTGACAACCCGATATCTTCCGCGTCGAGCCACGTTAGCTTCTTCATGCGTCTATCTTCGTTCCTTTCAAAGCGCCCCGCACGGCCGTGTTCATCATCAATTCGGCTAGCTTCATGGTCGCCTTATTCAGCGCCTCCAGCTTATCCAGAATCAAATGGTGATTCTCGCCGTGATAGGCCAGCAGCAGCTCGGCAATGCTGTTATCGACCAGCGCCCGTTCCCCATCCGTCAACTCCATATACGCGTCGTCGCCCTTGGCTTTGTCGACGGCGTTCAGGATCCGGTCCGCCTCCACGCGCGCTTCCCGCACTTGCCGCTCGTTGAAATCTTCCTCGGCCTTGGCGAACGATTCCAGGATCATCGCCTCCACCTGCTCATCGGACAAACCGTAACTCGGCTTCACTTCCACCGTCTGCAATTTGCCTGTGCGCAGATCCTTCGCGCTGACATTCAGAATCCCGTTGGCGTCGATCAGGAACCGCACTTCGATCTTCGCCATTCCGGCGGGCAGCGGGTCAATGTCTTTCAAATCAAAACGCGCCAGACTGCGGCAATCCCGCACCATTTCGCGCTCGCCCTGCACCACGTGAATCAACACATTGCGCTGGCCGTCGACAGCCGTCGTAAATGTCTCGGCCGCCGTCGCCGGAATCGTCGAGTTACGGTGTATCAGCTTCGACACTACGCCGCCCATCGTCTCGATCCCCAGGCTCAATGGCGTCACGTCCAGCAGCAGTTTGTCATGAACATGGCCGCTCAGAATTCCCGCCTGCACCGCGGCGCCAAGCGCTACTACTTCGTCCGGATTCAACTCCGTATGCGGCTCCGCTTTGAACAGCGCCCGCACCGCCTGCCGCACCATCGGGATGCGCGTCGAACCGCCCACCAGCACCACTTCATCAATCTGTTCCGGCGTCACGCCCGCGTCGGCCATGCAGTTGCGGCAGGGCCCGAGCGTCCGATTGACGATCGGCGTGATCAGGTTTTCCAAGACATCGCGCGTAATCTCGCGGCGGTACCCGCGGCCCTGGTAATGAAAGGCGATTGTGGTCACAGCCAGCGTCGAAAGCTGGTGTTTGGCCTCGATCACCGCGCGCCGCAGCGTCTGCACCGCCACCGGGTCGCCGCTCAAATCGGCGCCCCATTCGGCCGTTATATCTTCCAACGCCACGCGGAGCAGCAGATTGTCGAAATCATCACCGCCCAGATGGGTGTCGCCATTGGTGGCGAGGACTTCGAAGATCCCGTCATGGAGATTGAGAATCGAAATGTCAAAAGTCCCTCCGCCCAGATCGTACACGGCCACGATGCCGTTCTCTCGCTTGTCCAGACCGTAGGCAAGGGCCGCCGCCGTGGGCTCATTCACCAGCCGCATCACCTGCAAGCCCGCAATCCGGCCCGCGTCTTTCGTGGCCTGGCGCTGCGCGTCGTTGAAGTAAGCGGGCACGGTAATTACAGCGTGATCGACCGGCTCCCCAAGGTAGGCTTCGGCGTTCCTCTTAAGCTGACGGAGTATTTGCGCGCTGATGCCGGGCGGCGTGAATCGCTTCCCGCCCAGGGATAGTTGAATCACCGTCTCGCTTCCCGGCGCAATGTGAAATGGAAACAGCTTCAACTCGTCCTGCACGTCGGAGACGCCGCGGCCCATTAGCCGCTTCACCGAGTAGATCGTGCGGTCCGGATGCGTTATCAGCCGTTCCAACGCGTGAGCGCCGACAATCGGCTCGCCGTGTTCGGGAATGGAGACCACGCTGGGTACGATTGGTGAGCCATCGACGCCAGGGATGACTTTGGGAGCCGTAAGGTCCATGAAAGCGACGAGTGAGTTCGTGGTGCCGAGATCGATGCCGACGACTTTGTGCGGCTTAGGTTCGTCTCCGAAATCAATTTGGAATAAAGACATGAGGTTGGGTTAAACGAGGGCGGCGCGGGCGTCCCGCACGAGGTTCTGTAAATATTTTCGCCGGTTCAAGAGGCTTCGAAGTTCACCGAGCGCCTCCCGGCTGGGCGCGGCGTCATAGGCAACAAAAATACCATCGCGCGCGGAATCGATTTCCGAAAGAATCCGCTCGAATTTCGCCAGTGCGATGGCGACTTCCGCTTTCGCGGCCGCGTCGCCATTGCGAGCTTCCTCCAGCGCCATGTTCAGATCGAAAACCTCTTCCAGCAGTTCCGGCGGAACGTCCCGCCCGCGTTGTTCGCTGATATTGAATCCTTCGCCTTTCAGCACATATTCCGCCCGCGCCACCGGATCCCGCAGCACCCGCCAAGCGTCATTGAGCATCGCCGAAGCCGCCTCAGCATAAGCCAATTGCGCCGCCCCGGCACGCGCGTGCCGGTCCGGGTGCCATTCGCGGCTGTTGGCGTAAAAACGGCGCTGAAGGTCTTCCACATCCAGCGCCAGTTTTTTCTCGATCCCGAAGATAGCGAAGTAATCGGACGGTGGAGGACCGGAAAACATGTTACGCCGAGAACGATGTCCCGCAGCCGCATGACTTCTGCGCGTTTGGATTGATGAACTCGAAGCCGGACTGTAAGATCGATTCCTTGTAGTCCAGAATCATTCCATTCAGAAAATTCATGCTCTTCGGATCCACCCAGACATCAACGCCGTCAAAGGTGAAGACATGATCGGTGGCGCGCGGTTTCGTGTCGAACTTGAACTGGTAACTCAGGCCCGAGCAACCGCCGCCGAGAACGCCCAGGCGCAGCCCGCCCGTCACGCCCTGCTTCTCAAAGGCCTGGCGAATTTTGCTGACGGCCTTCGGCGTAACTTCGATTGCCGGCGCTACTTCGGTGGTGGTCGCTTCGGTGGTGGTCATAAGTTAGTTAGTGGGCTACCGTTTCCGCCGCAACCGGAGCGCCCTGCTTGGCCCGGTAATCGTTGATAGCCGCCTTAATGGCGTCCTCGGCGAGTACCGAGCAGTGGATCTTCACCGGCGGCAGCGACAGTTCGTTCACGATATCGGTATTCTTGATGTCCAGCGCTTCATCCACCGTCTTGCCCTTCAGCCATTCGGTGGCCAGCGACGAACTCGCAATCGCGCTGCCGCAGCCAAATGTCTTGAACTTCGCGTCTTCAATGATGCCCGTGTCCGTGTTCACCTGGATCTGCAGCTTCATCACGTCGCCGCACTCGGGCGCGCCGACCATCCCGGTTCCCACATCGGTGCGGGCTTTATCCATCGAGCCGACGTTGCGCGGATTATTGTAGTGATCAACAACTTTGTCAGAGTAAGCCATGATGTTATTTCCTATTCTTTAATGCGCGGTCCATTGGACCTTGCTCAAATCGACGCCGTCCTTGAACATCTCCCAAAGCGGGGAAAGTTCGCGGAGCTTGTTAACCACGTCGATCATTTTTTGAGCGACATAGTCGACTTCGGCTTCCGTATTAAAACGACCGAGTCCGAAGCGAATGGAAGTGTGAGCGAGGTCGTCGCCCAATCCGAGCGCCTTTAACACGTAGCTCGGTTCCAGCGTGGCCGACGTACACGCCGATCCGGAGGAAACCGCGATATCGTTGATTCCCATCAGCAAGCTTTCGCCTTCCACATAGGCGAAGCTCATGTTGAGGTTATTCGGCAGCCGGTGCTCCATGCTGCCGTTAATGTAGACTTCTTCCAGATTGGCTTCCAGCTTCGCCCGCAACCGGTCGCGCAGTCCCCGCAGCCGGACCGATTCAACGGCCATTTCCTGCTGCGCCAGTTCGCATGCCGCGCCCAGCCCGACGATCGCCGGAACGTTTAACGTCCCCGACCGCATTCCGCGCTCATGCCCGCCGCCATCCATCTGCGCGGTGAGTTGAACTCGCGGACTCTTGCGACGTACGTAGAGAGCGCCGACGCCCTTGGGCCCGTACAACTTATGCCCCGTGATCGAAAGCAGGTCGATGCCGTCCGCAATCACGTTCACCGGAATCTCGCCGCATGCCTGCACCGCGTCGGTATGGAGCAAAACGCCCCGTTCCTTAGCGATCCTGCCAATTTCCGCCATCGGCTGAATCACGCCGATTTCGTTGTTGGCATACATAATGCTAATCAGGATCGTCTTATCCGTGATGGCGTCCCGCAGCATGTCCAGGTCGATCAAGCCGTCGCCCTGCAGCGGCAGATACGTGATCCGGCAGCCCTTCTTTTCCAGGTGCTTGCAGGTATCGAGAACCGCCTTGTGCTCGGTCGCCGCAGTGATGATGTGGTTGCCTTTTTCGGCATACATCTCCGCCACGCCCTTGATGGCCAGGTTGTTCGATTCGGTGGCCCCGCTTGTAAAAACAATCTCCTTGGAGGTCGCTCCGATCAGCGAGGCGATCTGCTTGCGGCCCTTTTCCACCGCGTCTTCGGCCGCCCAGCCATAGGCATGATTGCGGCTCGCCGCGTTGCCGAAATTCTCAGTGAAGTAAGGGATCATCGCGTTGAGTACGCGAGGATCCACGGGCGTTGTCGCGTGATTGTCGAAATAAATCGGCTTGGACATGTTGCTCTTTCTAAGGATTCAAAACAGGCAGATCGGGACTCGAAAAGTTCGTGTGCGGTCCGGCCGCCAAGGCCCCGTTCGTCGCGCTTTGGACGCGCACATCCGGATCGGCGGCGAGCTCAGTGATGGACATGTTTCCCAAAAGCGCCAGAATGCCGTTGTGTACCCGCCGCAAAGGATCGCGAATATTGCAGCGTTCCTGATGCTGGCAATCGTCGCCGTTCTCCGTGAAACAGGAAGTCAGGAATACCGGGCCGTCTATCGCCCGGATCACGTCGAGCACGCTGATCTTGTCAGGATCCCCCGCCAAACGGTAACCTCCGTTTGTCCCATGCTCCGACGCCAGGAACCCGCTCCGGGCGAGTCTCTGCAAGACCTTCGAAAGCACCGGCACCGGAACCCCAAATCGGTCGGCAACTTCCTTGGCGCTTGCCGATCGCGGACGCACCACCGTCAGGTGCTTCAGCGCAATCAATCCGTAGTCGGCTTTCTTTGTGAGCTTCAGCATGGTTTGCCGTCACGATCTCTTTTTTTTGAAATCGGACTGTTTCGGTCCTACTTGTATGGTAGCGCACCCGGTTCCGGGTTGCAACTCCGAAATTGTGATTGAGTAGTCCTTTATCCTTAACAACATAAAATAAGACCAAAATAGTCCTAAATGTCCTGCTCTCTCGCCCCTGTTCCGCGCCGCGCAGGGGAAATCTTAAGAGGATGGCGTCATCGGCACCGGATGCGGCCGAACGGTTCTACGATATGATCAAAAGTGCCTACTTTTCACCCGGTTCGGGTACAGCCGGAACGATTATGGAAAATCAGCAGAGGTCATGCGGACAGGGGATTCGGGTCTGAAGGACTACACGTCGATCACACGCAGGGTTCACTGCAATTTGGCGCGGGGCTAGCCGAATGATCCGCCTTTTCCGCGTCTTCATACCTACCAGTGTCGTCGCGCTTCTGATCTCGGAAGTCATCCTCCCTTCGGCGCGCTCCAAATTTAGCCCACTAGCGTTCTCCAGAAATGACCCACACAGAGAACAGGATTAAGAACGGGAAGGCGCTCGTCATCATCCGCGCCGCCGGCGCGCCGGCGCTTCGGATAGAGGGGCAGCGACATCATCATCCACG
>SHUN01000239.1 GCA_009697495.1 Bryobacterales bacterium
GTCCTGATTTTCTACCTCGGCCAGGAGTGCGCCCATTGCCTGGAACAGCTGCAAGCCGTGGCCAAGCGGAAGGAAGATTTCGAGAAACGCAACACGGCCGTGCTCGCGCTATCCAGCAATAAACCGGAGGACAACGCCGACTCCGTGAAGATCAAGGAACTGCCGTTCCGGCTGCTCTCCGATGAGCGTTTTGAAAACGCCAAGCGCTATTTATCCTATGATGATTTTGAACGGCTCGAACTGCACTCCACGGTCCTCATCGACGCCAAAGGAAAGGTGCGTTGGGCGCAACGCGGGGGAGATCCGTTCACCGACTTTGATCGGCTCTTTAAGGAAATCGACCTGACGAATAAATCTTCGGAATGAGGGAACGCAAGCCGTCTGGAATCGTAGATCCAGTTAACCGGATTTTCTCCGCCAGAGAGACCCTTTCCCCAACGACAACCCCCTCTGGCGGAGACCCGGATTGATCGAGTCGAAACGGGACGGAATGGTCACGATGCGGCATACCATTCCCGAAGATGCCGCCATTTGCGGCCGGATTTGTTTCGACGCCTTTTCCGCCGGAGATTCCTTCCCCGGAGGCGGCGGTGGGGCTGCTTGGCATGTTGTTTTCGCACGCGAACTTTTACGCGGTGGTAGCGGAGTTGGATGGACGGTCCGCGATTGCCGGTGTTGGGCCGATCACGGTGGACCCCGCGGCGCAGAACCAAGGTGTCGGACGCGGTAGGGCAGTCGACGGCGGACGTTATCGCGCTCATCTCCGCTGCCACGGATATTCCCGCGCCCGTGATCCTGGTCCCGATGCGCAACTCGCAATTGTTCAATTGGTGTCTGGCGAACGGCCTGCGGGTAGTGCAGTCGATTGGGCCTTTACCATGAATCGGCCGGGGCCTACTTGCCGTCGATCCTCTACTAACCATATAGTTGAGTCCATGCGATACGCGGCGGTTCTAGGATTTGCTTTTGGTTTGCTTTGTTTTGGCGATGACAGCGGACGGTTGTTGCGGCTGGATCATTATGTCAGCGTTAAATCCACGGTCCCGGCAATCGCCGGGCAGATGGCACAGATTTATGTGCGGGAAGTGGTACAGGCGCGGCACGGCAAGGAAGTGGTACTGTTCATTCATGGCGCGGGCACGCCGGCCGAAGTCGCCTTCGACGTCCCCTATCAGGACTACAGTTGGATGGCGTTTCTGGCGCGGGCCGGATACGACGTGTTCTCGATGGATATGACGGGCTACGGGCGGTCGACGCGGCCGTTGGCGATGAACGACCCTTGCAACATGGCCCCCGAGGAGCAGAAATCCCTGTTCGGCGCTGTGTGCGCGCCGAGCTACGGGCAGCAGATGACGACGCTGGCTTCCGATTGGAACGACATCGGCGCTGTCGTCGATTATTTGCGGACGAAACGGCGCGTGGAGAAGGTCAACCTCATCGGCTGGTCGCTCGGCGGGCCGCGGGCCGGCGGGTATGCGGCGCATCATCCGGACAAAGTGAACAAGCTGGTGCTACTGGCGCCGGCGTATCGGCGGGGAGCATCCATGGATCCGCCGGCGGTCGTCCCGGCGAAGGGCCCGGCATTCGGGAAACAGACTCGAGTTGATCTCGACGCCAATTGGGATCGGCAAATCGGCTGCCCCGATCAAATAGATCCAAAGGCGCGGGAAGCGGTATGGGCGGACATGCTGGCGTCCGATCCTCAGGGGGCGACATGGGGTACGGGAGTGCGCCGCGCGCCATTGGTGACGACATGGGGCTGGAACGAAAGCGTCGTCAGCAAAATGCAGATTCCGGCGCTGCTCGTGGCCGCCGCGCACGATAAGCAGGTTCCCGCCGCCGGCGTGAAGACTCTTTACGACGACATGGGAACGAAGCAAAAAGTCTTCGTCGATCTGGCCTGTACGTCGCACAACGCGCTGTGGGAGAAGAACCACCTGCTGCTATTCCGCGCGTCGCTCGAATGGCTGCGCGACGGCTCCGTCAACGGCAACAAAGAGGGCGTCGTAAAGCTGGGCTATTAGCACGGCCCCGAACGATTGGAAGGATTGGCAATCGCGACGCCGTAGTGCCTTCACCGTAATCCGCGTCCAATGCGGTAACATCATTCATTGCTGCCGCGTTCCTGGAGTTCACCGGGAATGCCGCTTTCGAGAAACCAGTGCGCGGCAAATGATTCTGGGTGGTTAGTGCGATGTCCACGCAAGATAGCCTAGTCGCGGTGCGAGGCGCAGTAATCGAATCCGCGCGCAGGAAAATCCTATTCCTCCCTCATGCCATCCGGCAGATGTCACGGCCCGATAGAATGATTACAGGGCCGGATGTGCGCCGCGTCGTTATGAACGGTGAGATCATTGGAAATTACCCTGAGGATGTCCGCGGCCATAGCTGTTTGTTGCTTGGAATCGACCTCGAAGGAAGACCAATTCATGTGGTGTGTTCGCCGAAACCTGAATACTTGGCGATCATCACGGCCTACACGCCAGAGCCTAAAGAGTGGGACGCGGCATTTAAAGTGAGGAAGAAGCCATGAAGGACGTACAAATGAAGTGTATCCACTGCGAAGGACGGATGAAAAAAGACGCCGCGCCTTTCCACATTGATCGCAGGGGGTACCATTTGTCACTGGACGCCGTGCCTGCCTGGGTGTGTGGTCAGTGCGGCGAGCCCTACTTCGAGGAGCGAGAGGTCCGAACGATCCAACGTCTGCTCTCCCAGTTGGACAAACAAACCGCGGGTCTCGCATCGGTGGCGTGACGCTGGAGTGATCGGGCCGGCTCCCAGATCCTCAGGGGCAGTTCAGAGGGACCAGTGCTAAAGCCGTTGATTCCACGCCATGCCCAACTGTCTTGTGGCCATGCGCCTTCGAGATTCCCCAGCCGTGGCCGTATTCGAGCCCTTCGGCCCAGTCCTGTGGGCCACCGAATTACAGGCTCAACCGGGCGCGAATCTTCTCGCTTAATGCCTTCCCATCAACCCGCTTCCCAGCGAGTTTGGCCTTCGCGGCATTCATCACCAAACCCATCTTGGCCTTATCCGTTACGCCGGTTTCGGCGACGGCGGCCTCAATAGCGGCGTTGACTTCCTCTTCCGATGGCGCGGCCGGCAAATACGCTTCGACAAGCACCAATTCCGCCGCTTCTTTATCCGCCAATTCCGGTCGTCCGTTGGCCCGGAACATCTCCATCGACTCGCGTCGCTGCTTGGCGATAGTCGTCACCACCTGCATCTCAGTCGCCTCGTCAAGCGGCTTCATGCTGTCGATCTGAAACTTCTGCAGAGCGGCTTTCAGCATCCGAATGGCGCTGAGGCGGGACTCGTCTTTGGCCTTCATCGCGGCCACCATATCCTTCTGAATCTGATCGAGGAGAGGCATGTTTGTTATTCTAATTGTACGCTCTCTATCCAATGCACATTAAGAAACAACGGCTTTTAACACCGGGCCCGACGCCCCTTTATCCCCCCGCACTACACGCCATGATGGCCTCCGACGTGCACCACCGCACCCAGGACTTCGTCAAGATTCAGAACCAGGCGCTGGCCTCTCTAAGGGAAGTGTTGGGCACCTCGAACGACGTTTTCATTCTGGTTTCCTCCGGTTCCGGCGGCCTGGAAGCCTCGGCTTCCAACTTCCTTTCCATGGGCGATACGGTTGTTATCTGCTGCGCCGGTAAATTCGGCGAACGTTGGGTGGAGATCGCCAAAGCCTACTCGCTGAACGCGGTTGTTCTGAAGGCTGAATACGGCGATGTCGTCACGCCGGAACGCGTGGCGGAAGCGTTGGCGGCAAATCCGGACGCCAAAGGCGTCATGGTCCAGGCATCGGAAACCTCGACTGGCGCGATGCACGACGTGGAAGCAATGGCGGCCATTGTGAAGCCCACCGGGGCGCTGTTCATCGTGGACGCGATTACCGGCATTGGCACCATGCCGCTCGATATCGACGGCTGGGGCATCGATATCTGTGTCGGCGGCTCGCAGAAGTCGTTCATGATTCCTCCAGGCCTGGCGTTTGTCACGGTGAGCGCGAAGGCCTGGAAGGCCAATGAAACGGCCACTATTCCGCGCTTCTACTTCGATTTGAAGAAGGAAAAGAAGATGATCGACAAGGGCGAGGGGTCCAGTTGGACGCCGAACACCTCGCACATCATCGCTTTGAACGCGGCGCTCGACTACATCAAACAACTCGGCATGCCGAAGTTGATCGAAAACGCGCAGTTGCTGGCGAAAGCAACCCGGCTGGCGGCCGAAGCGCTGGGCCTGGAACTGTTCGCCAAGAACAACCCTGGCAACTCGGTGACGGCGATCAAAGCCCCGGCGGGCATGGATTCCGGCGTGATCGTGAAGGGGTTCCGGACCCACTTTGGCGCCATTATCGCCAACGGACAGGGTTCGATGAAGGGACAGATTTTCCGCATGGCGCATCTCGGCTATTTTGATTTTGCCGACATGTTTGCGGTGATCGCGGCACTGGAACTGATTCTCCAAGCCAATGGCCACAAGGTGGAACTGGGCTCTGGCGTGGCGGCGGTGCAGCGAGTATATGCCGAAGCGGCGATGTCGCAAACGGCGAAGGCGTAACAATACGGGAGCGGAAGTAAAGCAAATGAAGATTCTTGTAGCGGAACCACTGGCAGCGGCCGGTTTGGAATTATTGCGCGCGCAGGCGGGCTGGGACATTGTCGTCTCCAATCCGAAAGAGTATGCAGAGCACCTCGGTGACTGCGACGCGCTGCTTGTACGCAGCGCGGTGAAGGTCAACAAAGATGTCCTCTCGAAATCCCCGAAGCTGAAAGTAGTTGGCCGCGCCGGCGTCGGCGTCGACAATGTCGATCTGGAAGCAGCAACGGCGGCGGGCGTTTTGGTGATGAACACGCCGGGCGGCAACGCCATTTCGGTAGCCGAGCACACCATCGGGTTGATGCTGTCGCTGGCCCGGAGCATTCCGGCCGCGAGCGCCTCAACCAAAAACGGTAAATGGGAAAAGAAAAAGTTCCAGGGCAATGAGCTGCGCGGCAAGACGCTGGGCGTGATGGGCCTCGGCTCCATCGGCCGGGAAGTCGTCAAGCGCGCCTCAGGCTTCGACATGCGCATCGTCGCGCACGATCCGTTCGTGAACCCGCAGACGGCGGCCGATTTGAACGTGGAACTGGTTTCGCTCGAAGCGCTGTACGCGCAGAGCGACTATATCTCGCTCCACATGGCGCTGACGCCGGAAACGCACGGGATGTTGAACGCCGCGGCCTTCGACCAGATGAAGACCGGCGTACGGATTATCAACTGCGCCCGCGGCGAACTGGTGAAGTCGGCGGATATCGCGGCGGCGCTGGCCAGCGGCAAAGTGGGCGGCGCGGGCCTCGATGTTTTTGAGAAAGAACCCCCGGCCGCGGACGATCCGCTGTTGACGGCTGAAAACCTTCTTGCCACTCCGCATATCGGCGGTTCCACCGACGAAGCGCAGGAAATCGTCGGCGTGCGAATCGCGGAGCAGTTGGTGGAGTACCTGGTCAACGGCATTGCGCTGAACGCCGTGAACATGCCGGCGCTGTCGCCGGAAATGTACCGGGCCGTGGGTCCGTACATAACGCTGGCCGAACGGCTAGGCAATTTCGCAGCCTTCGCCGCTTCCGGCAATCCCAAGGGCGTCCGGCTGACCTATTCCGGC
>SHUN01000240.1 GCA_009697495.1 Bryobacterales bacterium
GAACAAAACGCTGCGCGGCCTGCACTGGGCCAAGCAGGAATTCCTCGGCCAGCACATTTGGATCGTCTGATCCGGCGCTCTCTATCTCCTGGCAAAAACAAACGTGCCGAAAAGGGATGGCACGGCATCCCCGGCACTTCCATCGGCTCGAAAAAGCCGAAACACTTTACGGTCACCTGCGACACCCTTTTCCGAACACTCCGGCGGCCAATCGATGCAAAGCCGAACAAAATTCGAAAAAAAACGATGGAAGTGTTCTGTGTTCCCGCTATGATTTCCTCCGCCCAGCGTAGTGATCTGCCCGTTGGGATAAGGTGTCAGCTCCAAGCCCATCCCGCAGGCCGTCGAAATCTCATAAATCCCATCCACAAACGGTTGGGTTTTCAAAACATTTTGCAATATCGATTCGCTCCTCATCCTCACAACCCCGCCACCAATTTACCCAACAACGCCACCCTATCCGCAATCCGCTCAATCAAAATACTCTCATTCACCGCGTGCGCCCCTTCCCCAACGGTCCCGAGACCATCAAGAGTGGGGATCCCGAGAGCTGCGGAGAAGTTGCCGTCACTGCCGCCTCCGGTGGCTGACTCTTCCAGAGCGACACCGAGCTCGGCCGCAAGCGCGCGGGCCTTGGCGAAGAGCGAGGCGATGGCCTTCGTTCGTTCCATCGGCGGACGGTTGAGTCCGCCGGAAATAGAGATCGCGCAGCGTTTGTCAAATGGCTTGAGGGCGCGGAACTTTTTTTCGAGCGCGGCTGCGTCGCGGAGGCGTGTGACGCGAATATCAACCTCGACCGTGGCCTCGGCGGGGACGACGTTGGTGCGGGTGCCGCCGCGAATTACGCCTGGGTTGACAGTCAGGCCTTTCGACAAATCCGTAAACCCCGCAATCACTTCAATCTGCCGCGCCAGCTCAACAATCGCATTCGCCCCGTTCGAAAAATCCACCCCCGCATGCGCCGCCTTCCCATGCACCGTGACATCAAACCCGCCCACGCCCTTCCGCGCCGTCTTCAATTTCCCCGTCAAACCCGTCCCCGGCTCCAGCACCAGCACACATTTCGAACGCAGCGCCATCGCCTCCGTCAACGCCCGCGACGAGTGGCTCCCCACTTCTTCATCCGAATTCAACTGCAGGACGACGTTCGAAGCCACAGGAATATCCAAAGTACGCAACGCACGCATGGCATAAATAAAAAACGCCACCCCGCCCTTCATGTCCAACACCCCTGGTCCCCACAGCCGCCCATCGGCCACGCGCCATGGCATGGTCTTCAAAATCCCCAATGGGTACACCGTATCCGTGTGCCCCAGCGCCAAGATCTGCCCGCTTTTCTTTCGTCCCGGCAGCTTAAATGAAACCAGCAAGTGGTCCCCATAAACGCCGCCCTTTTTGCGGGTCAACTTCGCCTCGCCGCTCAACATGTCGCAAAGCTGCTCGACATGCCGATTCACCGCCAGGCGGTCATCGCTCGGCGACTCACACTCCACCATCTGCCGAATCGTCTCTATGATGGCGCTCTGTTGCGCCTGCGCAAACGCGAGAATTGGGTCCATGCTCTGTTACAATCGCTAGTTTACATGGCTATTTTGGACATCGACGCCATCCGCGACATTTTGCCGCACCGTTACCCCTTTTTGCTGGTCGACCGGATCATCGAAATGGAGCCGCATCGCATTGTCGGAATCAAGAACGTGACCGCCAATGAGCCCTATTTCATGGGCCATTTCCCCGACTTCCCCGTCATGCCCGGCGTGCTGATCACCGAATGCATGGCGCAAGTTGCCGGCATTTTGGTGCTGAAAGAAATTCCCGACCGGCATCAGAAACTCGTCTTGCTCGCCTCCGTTGACGGTGCCAAATTTCGCCGCCCCGTCCGGCCCGGTGACCAACTTCGCATCGAAATGACGATGATCAACAAGAAAGCGACCATCTGCAAAATGAGCGGCATCGTTACCGTCGACGGCGTTACGGTTGCCGAGGCCACGCTCATGTGCGTCATCCGCGACCGCGTAATAAGCTAAAACGGCATGAAGATTCACCCGACAGCCATCGTCGATCCCGCCGCGCGGATCGACGGGACCGCCATTGTCGGGCCGTACTGTGTGATCGGCGCGGAAGTGGAAATCGGCGCGCGCACGGAACTCAAAGGCCACGTTTATTGCGAAGGCCCTACGTGGATCGGCGAAGATAATCTTTTCTATCCCTACGCCAGCATCGGCGTCGCCTCTCAGGATTTGAAGTATAAAGGGGAGCGCGCCGAAACGCACATCGGTTCCCGCAACAAAATCCGCGAGTTCGTGACGATTCACCGCGGCACCGAAGGCGGCGGGTTGAAAACCAGTGTCGGCGACGATAACCTGCTGATGGCCTACACCCATGTCGCCCACGATGTCCAACTCGGATCCCACTGCGTTCTGGCCAATGGCGTCACGCTCGGCGGGCACGTCGCAGTCGGTGACTGGGCCGTCATCGGCGCCTTCACCGGGGTGCATCAGTTTTGCCGCATTGGACGCCATTCCATGATCGGCGGCTTCAGCGTCATCACGCAGGACGTGATGCCTTTCGCCACCATTGTCACGCCGCGGGAGTCGAAATCGTTCGGTGCCAATGCGACTGGATTGGAGCGCCGCGGTTTCGACGCGGCCGTCGTCGAAAATCTCCAGAACGCCCTGCGGCTATTGACCCGCGGCAAGCTGAACACTTCGCAGGCGATTGAAAAAATCCGTAAGGAAATTCCGGCCTGCCCTGAAGTCGAAGAGCTGATTGCGTTCATCCAATCTTCTCAGCGCGGCGTGATCAAATAGCCATGCGGTACGGACTCATCGCCGGCAATGGCCGCTTCCCCATGCTGGCGCTGGAAACGGCGCGGAAACTGGGCGTGGAAGTGGTCGCGCTGGGGATTCAGGAGGAGGCGTCGAAGGAGATTGAGGCGCTGGCCGCGAAGACGTATTGGATCTCGCTCGGCGCGCTCGGCAAGCTGATCGACATCTGCAAAAGCGAAGGCATCACGCAGCTCATGATGGCCGGCCAAGTGAAGCACGCCTCGATCTTTTCGTCCATCCGGCCCGATTGGCGACTGGCCAAACTGCTCTTTACTTTGAAGGAAAAGAGTACGGAAGCGTTGATCGGCGGGGTGGCGAAGATCCTGGCGGAAGAGGGCATCCAGTTAGTCGATTCCACGTTGCTGCTCAAGCCGCTGCTGTGTGGCTTAGGCGTGCAAACCCGGCGCAAGCCCAACGCCGATGAAGAAAAGGAGATCCGCTATGGCCGTGATATCGCCAATGCCCTGGCGGGTTTCGACGTCGGGCAGTCCGTCGTTGTTTGCGATCGGGCCTGCGTCGCCGTTGAAGCCATGGAGGGAACCGACGCGATGCTCCGCCGCGCCGCGTCGCTTGTAAATGGCCGGGAAATGCGGCTTGTCAAATCGTCCCGCCGCCGGCAGCATATGCTGTGGGATGTGCCTGTCGCCGGTTTGCAGACAATCGAAGTGATGCGCGAAACTGGTACGACGATCCTGGCCTGCGATGCCGGCCGCACGCTATTCCTCGATAAAGTGGAGTTGCTCGAAAAGGCCAATGCTTACGGCCTCTGCATCGTCGGCCATGCACCTTTGGAGGAATCCGCATCATGAAATTGCGAGTTGCCGTTGCCGGGGCCGGCGTCTTCGGCCGCCACCACATGCGCGTGTTGCGCGGGCTGGAGACGGCCGAACTGGCCGGTGTTTTTGACATTGACCCCGCGCGCGCCGCCCAAGCCGCCGCCGACTTCGAAGTGCCGGCGTTTGCATCGTTGGAAGCCTTGGCCGCCAACGCGGACGCCGCCATTGTCGCCGTCCCCACCACCGCCCACGCCGCCACCGGCTGCCAGTTGCTGAACGCCGGTCTCGACGTCTTGATCGAAAAGCCCATTGCCCCGACGCTCGAAGAAGCCGATCAACTCCTGGCCGCAGCCTCGCGGAACGGGAAGCTGATTCAAGTCGGGCATCTGGAGCGGTTCAACCCGGCTGTGGAAGCGTTAGCCGCGAAAATCACCGTCCCCTTGTTCTTCGAAATCCACCGTTTGAGCCTTTTTACTCCGCGCAGTCTGGATGTGGATGTCGTGCTGGATCTGATGATCCACGATATCGACATCGTGCTGGCGCTCACCGGGAAGATGCCCGAAGAGGTACGCGCCGCGGGCATTTCGATATTGTCGAAAAAGGTGGATATCGCCAACGTGCGTCTGGCCTTCCCCGGCGGCTGTGTCGCCAATCTGACCGCCAGCCGCGTATCCACGGAAAAGGTCCGCAAAGTCCGCCTCTTCCAGCCGCACGAATACATTTCTATCGATTACGCCGATCAGAAAGGCATCGCCTTTCGGGTCTCTCCTCAAAAGCAAATTGGCTTCGAGCCATTCCTGATTCAGCAGGACGAGCCGCTTCGCCGCGAAGTCGCGCACTTTGTGGATTGTGTAACCCAAAGGACACGTCCGCGCGTCGATGGGTTAGAGGCGCGCCGCGCCTTGGCCGTCGCATTGGATATTTTGGAGAAGATTGAAGCCCACGCCGCCATCATCTCGGCCACGCTCGCCGCGCAGCAGTGATTAAACAGCACGAAGAGTTACGCAGCCTATTCGGCGTCGAAGCACAACTTCCGCCCCGGCCGTGGCGCGCCTTCGCCGGCGGGTCCCTCGGTGTTCACTTACTCCTGGTTCTCTTGCTGTGGAAAGTGCCCGTTTTTGAGCCGCGGCAGTTCCGCCCGGGAACGGCAATTTCCGTTCTCCGCAAAGTCACCCCCATCTTCGCGCCTGTTCTGGAGCCCACGCAGAATGAGCCCAATAAGGCCAAGGTGAACCGGGACTTCGATGTCGACAGTCTGAAACCGCGCCCGGCTGTCCAGATTCCCGACGGCCCCCCGTCGACAACCCGCCAGGCTGCCCGGAACCCCGTGCCGATCCCGGAGCCCCGCGCCGAGACACCGCCCAAGCCGCTCGCCGAACCGCCGCGCGTCGACACCGCCCTGCAGGCCCGCAATATCACGCCGCCCCAACTCGGCGTCCCGGATGCTCCACCACCGCCGCAGATTCAGCCCCAGGAAAAGCCCAAGCTGGCGTTTGAGGCGATTGGCGCCGGCGGGTACGGCAATCGGCCCGCCCAGGGTCCGCGCCGCGTGCCCATGCCTACCAATAGCGTCAGCGAGGCCACCGCCGCCGTCGCCCGTAGCCGCCAGTCCGGCGGATTGATGGTGGGGGACGCCGGAGACGGGATCGGCGGCATGGGCGAAGGGTTGAACCTGCCGCCGACTCCAGGAAAGACCGGATCCAATCTGGAGCTGCTCAGCGATCCCCAGGGCGTCGATTTCCGGCCGTATTTGATCCGGGTGCTCGCCGCAGTTCGCAAGAACTGGTTCGCCGTTATTCCGGAAAGCGCCCGCATGGGCAACCAGCGAGGGCGCGTCCTGGTGCAGTTTGCGATTGACAGGTCGGGAATGGTGCCAAAACTGGTAATCAGCGTGCCCTCCGGGGCCCAGCCGTTGGACCGGGCCGCGGTCGCTGGAATCAGCGCATCGAACCCCTTTCCACCGTTACCAGCCGAATTTAAGGGGGAACAGATCCGGCTCCAGTTCACGTTTTCTTACAACATGGTTCCGCGTTGATGGTCCCGGACCGAGCCGCG
>SHUN01000241.1 GCA_009697495.1 Bryobacterales bacterium
GCATAGAAAGCAACAAAATGGAACCGCAATTCTGCTGGCTCGGTGCCACATTCAAGGACATCATCCAAATCGCCGCACCCCTGCGTCCAAACGCAGGACAGCCAATAACAAAAACCTCCGAATGGGCCGAAAAGCTACTCAATTTCGTCCCCAGCGCCAAACAAGCCGAGGTCATGGATAGCGACGCCCGCTATCTCATCCTCTGCTGCAACCGCCAATGGGGCAAGACGACAACCATCGCCCTCAAAGCCCTCCACCGCGCCTTGACCATACCGGATCAAACCATCGTCATCCTGTCCCGATCGAAGATGCAAGCCAACATCCTGATCGAGCGCGCCCGCATGTTCGCCGTGCGCCTCGGCAAGAAAATCCGCCGCGCCATGGGCCACCAATTCTCGCTAAAACTCGACAACGGCAGCCAAATCTTCGCCGTCGCCCATACGACCGACACGAGCGTCGGCCCCACCGCCAACGTCTTGATCGTCGACGAAGCCGCCTTGGTCAAGGACCTCGTCTACTTCTCCGTTTCGCCGACCACCGCCAGAACACACGGAGACATCTGGCTAATGTCCACCCCGCGCCGTCCCGCGGGCTTTTTCTACAACGTCTGGCACTCCGACGACGCCCGTTGGCACAGAATCTTCTCGCCGGTCTCCGACTGCCCCGACATCGACCCGGACTTCCTCGCCATGCAAAAGCGCGCCGACGAAGTCAAATACAACCAGGACTTCCTCTGCATGTTCCAGCAACCGGCTGACCGCCTCTTCAGCATCGAACTGCTCGACGAAATGAACAGGTTCTAACCCGTCCGCCGCCGCCCGTTCCCGAGCCGCCACCGTCAGGGAGCGGTCCGCCGCCGCAAACCCGATCTTGGGCCCACCCATCGTCGGCAATCCGGAAATGTTCTTTGACAATCGAATAGCAATAAGGCCGGCAGCCACCGCTCGCCTACCCGAAGTGTCTTCAAAATCGGGTAGGCGCAACGGGCAACCAATTTACAAAAGTCGCCGCGCCACCTGCACCCAAGCCGGTCCCGCCAATTTCCCGGCCATCTGGGCTCGCCCCGCGGCAATATGCGCCGATTTCGAATGCGCTTCCAGCGCCGCCTGGCTCGACCATTCTTCAATGAAGGTGAACTGCAGCGGATCGCTCACGTCCTGGAACAGGTCATAGCGCAAGCACCCCTCCTCGGCCCGCGTGGGCGCGACAAAGCTCTCCAGCGCCGCCCGCACCACATCTTCATTCCCGTCGGCCGCGTGTATGTGCGCGATCACGTCAATCTTTTCGTTCATGTATTCCATTCCTCTCGCCGTTCCGCCGCCCAGGGAAGGGCACGCGGTCGCCGGTCTTTATTATCCAACGGCGTATGAGCGCCGCTAACTCTTCCTGGCGGCGAATCGTTCCCCGGTCGCCGGCCAGGTTATCTTTCTCCAATGGATCCTGCGCAAGGTTATATAAGTGAGTTACTTTCAACTCGCGATCAACGACTAACTTATCCCAGCCGCGCACCACCATCCGCCACTCGCGCGGGGAGCCTAACTCGCCCTGCGCATAAATCGATTCCGGCCGCTCCCCCGCCCCGCGGTTGCGTATCAAAGCCGAACGGTCTTCCCCGTGCGCGCCCTCAATCGGCGGCAGCCCGCACAGCCCCCGCAAAGTCGGCGCTATATCAATGTTATTGAACAGCCAATCCTGCTTGGATCCCGCCGCCAATTGCCCCGGCCACCGCATCAGTAACGGCACTCCGGCCGACTCCTCATACCAAAACTCCTTGTCCTCCAAACCATGGCTATACAGCATATCGCCATGGTCGCCGGTAAAGACAACAACAGTATTCGAAGCTATCTGAAACTCATCCAGCGCCTGTAACATCCGCCCTACATTGTCATCAATCGACGAACACAGCCCGTAATAGGCGGCCGTAGTCTTTCTCGCCGCCGCCTCAAACGCCGCCGGCACATTCTCCCGCAATGGAATTGACTCGGGCTTGTAAGTCGCCGCATGACGCTCCGGCGGACGGTACGGCCCGTGCGGCGGTCCAAATGAGACAAACAACAGGAACGGCCCGCCCTGATTCTTGCGAATAAACTCCAACGCCAGTCCAGTCTGATGATCCGGCTCATACCCGCTCGCCTTCACCGCCTTCGCATCATCCAGGAAATACAGGAAATCGAAGTAGTTATGGGCGTGGTTAAACGCCGCCCAGTATTGGTAACCTCGCCTCCGCGGCCCGGGGGGCGTATAACCGGGATCCTCGCCTCCATCCAGATGCCACTTGCCGATATAGCCCGTCTTGTAACCCGCTTCCGCGAACGCATCCGCCAGGCACGGATACTCCAAAGGAAGCCGCCGCCCATTCCATTGCATGGACACCGCGTGCGGGTAACGTCCCGTTTGCAACGCCGCCCGCGACGGAGCACAGACCGGGTTCGCCACATACGCCCGCGTGAACTCCACTCCCTCAGCCTTCAGCCGGTCCAGATGCGGAGCAATCAGGTCCGTCTGCCGCCGCCACTGGTCGCACAAGAGGAACAATACGTTCGGCCGGCGCCGCTCCTGCAGCGCCGCCGCGAAACCAAATTGGCGCCGGGTCAGCAACTTCTCATGCTACCTTGGGTTTGAGAAATTTGCCCGCGCGTGTCAACTGAACCCAAAACACCCGAATCCGCTCCTACGTCCACCGGTCGCCCTTCGCTAGCCCAGTTAATGGCCGCTAAGAACACGCAGACCGTGGTCAAAGTTCCCCGTGCCGCCAGCCCCGCCGCCAAACGCCCGGGCGCCAGCGCCGCGTCTGAAGGCAACACCCCAAAGGAACGCCATCCGGCCGCTTCCCACGCCGCCCGGACCTCGGATCGCTACTTCGAACTCAAGTCGGAAATCCACAAGAAACTCATCGGCGTCCTTGATCTCGACCGCGTCTCATCGATTCCCAAAGAACGTGTCCGCAGTGAAATCGGCCGCGTCGTCGAACGCCTCCTCGATGACGAACGCGTTCCCATGACCACCGCCGAGCAGAACACAATCGTCGAAGAAGTCCTCGACGAAGTCCTCGGCCTCGGCCCATTGGAGCCCCTGCTCAAAGAGCCCAGCATCTCCGACATTCTCGTCAACTCCTTCGATAAGGTTTTCATCGAACGCCAGGGCCGCCTCCAGCTTACCGCCGTCCGTTTCCGCGATAACGCCCACCTCCTCCACATCATCGAAAAGATCGTCGCCCAGGTCGGCCGCCGCGTTGATGAATCCCAGCCGATCGTCGATGCCCGCCTGAAGGACGGCTCCCGCGTCAACGCCATCATCCCCCCCCTCGCCCTCGATGGCCCGTCGTTATCCATTCGCCGCTTCGGCCGCCACGTCATCACCAGCGATGAGATGATCGCCAACCGCACCATCATGCCAACCATGCTGCAGTTCCTCGCCGCTTGCGTCCAGGCCAAAGCGACCATCCTTATTTCCGGCGGTACCGGCTCCGGCAAGACCACCACCCTCAACGCCATCTCGCGCTTCATCCCCTCCGACGAACGCATCATCACCATTGAGGACACGGCCGAGTTGCAACTTCAGCAGCGCCACGTCGTCAAGTTCGAAACTCGTCCTCCGAATTTAGCCAAGGAGGGCGGTATTAACCAACGCCAACTCGTCCGCACCGCGCTCCGCATGCGCCCCGACCGCATCGTCGTCGGCGAGTGCCGCGGCGCCGAAGCGCTCGACATGCTGCAGGCCATGAACACAGGTGTGGAAGGGTCGATGACGACCATTCACGCCAACTCCCCGCGCGACGCCTTCTCCCGTTTAGAGGCCATGATCCTGATGGCCGACCTCGAAATCCCCACGCGGGTCATCTTGCAGCAGCTTGCCAGCGCCATCAAGATGGTGGTGCAGGTTTCCCGTCTCCAGGACGGCTCCCGCAAGATCATCAACATCTCCGAAGTGATCGGAATCGAGGACGACCATATCGCTGTCCGCGATATCTTCCGCTTCCGCCGCATCGGCGTGACGGCCGAAGGCAAAGTCCAGGGCCAGTTTGAGTGGAGCGGCGAAACGCCATCGATTCTGGAGCGTCTGCGCATCAGCGGCATCACCCTGCCTCCGGGCATCTTCGACGAAGTCGCCGGCGTCAACATTTAGTCCGTCGCGGACGGAGCCATTCGGCCACCCGCCGCGCCCACATCCGCCCTACACTCGCGACGGCATCGCGCCCGCCCCGCGCACGCCGCGCCCGCGCCAGCCCTACACCCGCGACGGCATCGCCCGACCCGCACCAGCCGAGCGCCGCCCCCAGCCACGATTCGGCGGAAGCTCACCACGCCTGAAGCTATAAACTAAAAGAGTGATCTTCCTCCCCGCTTTCGACTGGTTAATTGCCGGCGGCATGTTTTGCGCCGTATTCTTCGTTATCATCATTGCGTTAATGGTGAATCCGCCCACCGCGCTCGTCACCAAAATCCAGGAAAAAAGCAAGGAGAAGAACTGATGCCGTCCAAACTCAATCGCCGCCAATTCGGCCTCGCCGCCGCCGCGCTGTCTTCCGCCGCCGCCGCGCCCGCCGCCGATGCAATCTATACCGGCGCCCTCGATGGCTTCGAAGCCAAAGTCTCCATGCCAGCCTTCGACCCCGTCGCCTGGTCCATGGAACGCCACGCGCGCGCGCCATTGGCCTTGACTTATAAGCCCGCCAGCAAACGGGCCACCGAAGCCTGGCAGAAAAAGCTCCGCGTCAAAGTGCAGGAACTGATCGGCGGCTTCCCCAAGGACAAGTCGCCGCTGCAGCCGGTGACACTCGAAGTCCGCGACTTCCCCAATTACCGTCGCGAAAAGTTCGTCATCCAGACCCAGTCCGGCATGGCGCAACTGGGGTATCTGCTCACCCCCAGGAACGCCAAAGGCCCGCTCGCAACCATGATCTGCGTCCCCGGCCACGGACGCGGCGTCGATGACATCGTCGGCATCGACGACAAGGGCCGCGACCGCGCCGATAAGGCCGGCTACCAGCACGACTTCGCCATTCAAGTTGTCGAAGCCGGCATGGCCGCCGTCGCCGTTGAACCCATCGCCTTCGGCTGCCGCCGCGACGCTCGATCGGCCAAACGAGGCCTTGGCAATTCCGCCTGCCAACCCGTCGCCGGCGCCGCGCTGCTGCTCGGCGAAACCATGATCGCCTGGCGCGTCTACGACGTCATGCGCACCATCGATTGGATCGAAACCCGCAAGGATCTGGACGCCTCACGCGTCGGACTGATGGGCATTAGCGGCGGCGGCACGATCACTACCTTCGCCGCCGCGCTCGAACCGCGCATCAAAGCCGCCATGATCAGCGGTTATTTGAACACGTTCAAAGCCTCCATCGTTGCCATGTCCCACTGCATCGACAACTACGTCCCCGGCATCCTCAACTGGTGCGAAAACTATGACGTCGCCAGCCTCATTGCCCCCCGGCCCCTCTATGTCGAAAGCGGTACGCGCGACAATATTTTTCCCATCGCCGCCAGCAAAGAGGCCTTCGCCAATGTGAAGCGGGTCTACACCGCCCTCGGCGCTCCCGATGCCGCCGAACACGAAATCTTCGAAGGCGAGCACCTGTTTCACGGCGGCGTCGGCATTCCGTTTTTGGCCAAGCACTTGAAGGCATGATGACGCCGTTTTTACTTGCATTTCTGG
>SHUN01000242.1 GCA_009697495.1 Bryobacterales bacterium
AAGGGCGATTGCAAACATCACGACAACCTCGCTTGATGGCGGGGCGTCGTCTGGAGTGCAATACGGGTCCTTCGCAAACCGGTATACCCCGGACCCGGCTTTTCTATTCCAACGCCCTCGCGCTAAACTGAAATGAATGCTCCGTCTGCCGCACGTGGCGCTGTCGTTGTTCCTGCTTGCTCCTCTAGCCCAAGCCGACGCCACGGTGGCCCTCCCGCTCTTCAATCTCTCCAAGGACCGCTCCGTCGATTGGGTGGGCGAATCCGCCGCCGAAAATATTATCGAAGCCCTGCACGGCGAAGGCGTCGTCACGCTCGATCGCATCGACCGCGCCGAAGCCTATCAACGTCTCGCTCTCCGCCCCGCCGTCTCCCTCTCTCGCGCCTCTATTGTCAAAATCGCCGATGAACTCGACGCCTCCCACGCCATCTTCGGCTCTTTCGAAATCGTTCGCGACCCCGCCGCAAAATCCACCGTCCGCCTCGTCGTCCGCGTCCTCGATCTGCGTAAACTGAGCCAATCTCCCGAATTCACAGAAGTAGGACTGCTCGAAGACCTCGCCTCCCATCAAAATAAAATCGCCTGGAAAGTTCTCACCGCCATCGTCGCCAAACCCGCTACTACCGAAACCGAGTTCCTGGCCCGCCAGCCGAACGTCCGCGTTGACGCCATGGAAAACTATATTCGAGGCCTCCTCGCCAAGGACGAAGCCGCCCGGCACCGCTTCTTCACGCAAGCAGCCCGCCTCGATCCCAAATACTCCCAGCCCTGCTTCCAACTTGGGCTCCACTACTGGGAAAAAGCGGATTACCAGCACGCCGCCCAGTGGTTCCAACGCGTTGCCCGTACCGATCCCCACTACATGCAGGCGCTCTACTATTCCGGCATCTGCCGCCATTACATCGCCGAGTATGCCGCCGCCGAATCCGCCTTCGCCATCGTCGCCGCCGCTGTCCCGCTCAATGAAGTCTTTAGTAATCTCGGCGCCAGCCAACTCCGCCAAGCCAAACTCGCCCCCGCCATCGAAAACTTCGAAAGAGCCCTCGAAGGCGATCCCGCCGATCCCGATTACCATTTCAATCTCGCCTACGCCCTCTGGCACGCCAAGCGCTTCGACGAGGCCGCCGACCGTTTCCGCGCCGTCCTCCAACGCATCCCCGATGACCGCGACGCCACCACTCTCCTGGGCTTCTGCCTGAAGCGAGACCCGCCCCGCCCCGGCGATCCTAAACAGGAAGGTCTCGAACGCATTAAAGAAGAATACGAAGAAACTGTATTCCGCCAACTCAAATCGATGCTCGAAAAAAAGTGATCTCTAAATTCTCCCTGCTCGCGCTCGCGGTCTCCGCAGCCGCCCAAACGCCCGCGCCCGCGCCCGCGACCCCCAAACCGCAGCCGCGCATGGCTTCTACCTCCATGCGCAATGAAAACGTCGCCGTCTATCTCATGGACACCAATGCCGCCAAGGAGTCTGCCATCCGCTCCGGCAACCAGGTCGCGCTCGTCTCCGAAGCCGCCGTCGAATCGAATTTCTTCGCCGCCGATCAGGGCCGCCCCTCCACTGGCGCATTTAGGTTCACTACTCCCGCCCGCCCCAATGCATGGCACGGCGAAGCCTACTTCCGCCACCAGAACAGTCTTCTCAATGCCCGCACTTTTTTCCAGGTCGGCAGTGTCCAGCCCGGCCGCCATAACGCCTACGGCGGACGCGCAACCGGCACCCTCGGCGAGGCCGGTTATCTTACCGTCAACGCCGCCCAGCAAAAAGTCCGCGGCATGGTCAACGGCAATGTCCTGGTCCCCCTTCTCTCCGAACGCTCATCCACTTCTCCCGATCCCGCCGTTCGCGCCGTCATCAATCGCTACTTCCAGGCCTTTCCCGCCGTCGCTCCCAATCGCCCCGATTTCGACGAACGAGCCCTCAATACCAACGCCCCCCAACGCATCGACGAAACTGATTTCAACCTCCGCTTCGACACCGCGGTCAAATCGAAATACCGCCTCGGCCTCTTCTATTCAACCAACCGCCAAAACATCGACGCCTTTCAATTCGTCGCCGGCCAAAACCCCAATACCAATCTCAATAATCAGACCGCCCGCGCCACCCTCTCCCGCGGCAATCTCCAGCTCACCGCCCAGTTCCAGCGCAATCTATCTCTCCTCGTTCCCGAGCCCAACGCCGTCGGCCCCCGCGTCCGCTTCGGCTACCAAATTGAGGAACTCGGCCCCGATTCCGGCTTTCCTGTCGATCGAGCCCAAAATACATTCCGCTACGGCTTCGCCTACACCAAATCGACAGCCGGCGGACGCCACCAACTCTACGCCGGCGGCGATTTTCAACGCCTTCAATTGAACGGCGTCGAAGCCACCAACCTCCGCGGCCAAATTAATTTCCAGAACAACTTCGGCCGCACTTCCATCGAGAACTTCCGCATGGGAACCCCTTCCTCCTATGAAGTCGTCCTCGGCGACATGGCCCGCGGCTTTCGCCAATCCGCCGGCAATCTCTATTTCGCCGATCGCATCAAACTCCGTCCCAACCTCCAACTCTACATCGGCCTCCGATACAGTCCCGAAGGCGCTCCCTTCGAAGTCTCCGGACGCGGCGCTATTCCCTACCCCTGCGACTGCAATAACTTCGCCCCCCGCTTCTCCCTTGTCTGGAACGCCAAAAACAACTGGACCGCCCGCGCCATGTACGCCCTCAGCTATTCCCCCATCCCGCCAGTCACCTATCAACAAGTCCGTTCCAATACCCCCTTCGCCAAATACATCACCGTCAATAACCCCGATCTGCTCAACCCTCTGCGTAATCTCCCGGCAAACATCCAGGCAGCGGTCAATGTGCTCCCGCCCGATCTCCGTACGCCCTACTCCCACCTCTACTCGCTCGTCATCGAACGCCAAATGGCCTCGCGCGGCATGCTCCGCTTCGGCTACACCGGCAGCCGCTCCATGAAACTCCTCACCGGCGTCGTCCTCAATCGAGCCATCCCCATTCCCGGCATTCCCTACACCACCGCCACCATCAACGAACGCCGCCCCGATCCCTCAATTGGCGAACTTCGATCCGTCCAGAATAACGGCATCGCCTACTACGACGGCGCCCAAATCAGCTACGACTTTACCTATCGCAAAGGCTTCAACGCCAACGTCGCCTACACCTTTGGCAAGGCCATCGACACCGGTGTCGATTACACCGCCACCGCCGCCAACCGCGAAATGCTCAACAACCGCGCCCAATACCAGTACAACCAGATTGGCGACCGCAAAGGCCTCTCGAATTTTGACGCCACCCACGCCCTCGCCCTCCGCTGGCTCTACGATATTCCCTGGCACGGCCTTCAATTTTCCGGCGTATCCGCCTTCCGCACCGGCACCCCGTTTACGCTCTTCATCGGCTCGGACTCTCCCGGCTTCGGCAACGTCGATGGCTCCGGCGGCGAGCGCCCCAATCTCCTCGACCCTTCCATCCTCGGACGCACCATCAGCCACCCCGACATCGCTTCCCAAATTCTTTCTCGCGATAAATTTTCGTTCCTCACCCCTAACGCCCAGCAGGGATCCCTCGGCCGCAACGTCATGCGCAAAGCGAAAATCGCCAACTGGAACCTCGCGCTCCAAAAATCCTGGCGTATTCCGCTGCACCGCGAAACTACCCTCCAATTGCGCGGAGAGGCCTATAATGGCTTCAATACGCCGCAGTTTGACGAACCGCAAAGAAACCTTTCTTCGCCCTCGTTCGGAAAAATTACAAATACTTTGAATGACGGGAGGGTGTTTCAACTTGGTTTGCGCGTTATTCTTTAGGGCGGTGCGACATTTGCCAACCGCTCGCGACGGAGACTTCATCCTGACGTATAATCGGAAAGTTCATGCTCGAAGCTTTTGGTCTATCTGACCCCGGTTGTGTGCGGCCCAACAACGAGGATTACTATCTCCTCGCGCCCTCCCTCGGTCTATTCTTAGTCGCGGATGGAATGGGCGGCGCCGCCGCCGGCGAACGCGCGTCCCAACTCGCCTCGCAAACGGTTGGCGAAGTCGTCTGGCGTTCCAGTGAGCTTTCATCCCCTGAAGTTCTCATCACCGCTTTGGAAGAGGCAAACCGCCGCGTCCTCACCGCCGCCAGCGCCGATACCACCCTGGAAGGCATGGGGACCACTCTCACCGCCGTCCTCGATACCGGCAGCCAGGCCTACGTCGCCAGCGTTGGCGATAGCCGCGCTTACATTTATCACCAGGGCCAGCTCATCATCATCACCGAAGATCAGACCTGGGTCCAGGAAGTCGGCAAGAAACTCGGCATCGAGGAAGCCCAGTTGAAGACCCATCCCATGCGCCACGTCCTCACCATGGCCATCGGTGTCAGCGATCAACTGCGCATCAATTCCTACGTCGTCCAACTCTCCGAAGGCATGCAGTTCCTCCTTTGCAGCGATGGGCTCCACGGCGTCGTCGGCGACGATGGCATTGCGGAAATCTTCGCAAACGAAGATAATCTGGAATTGAAGGGTAAGAACCTCATTGATCGCGCCCGCGCCGCCGGCGGTCCGGACAACATCACCGCCGTCCTTTTGCGGGTCGTCAATCACTCGAATGATCATCAGGAGCCTGTCGATTTGACTCAGGAGTAAATGCATTACCGGCGTCGTGCCGTGGCCTCCCTGCTATCGGTGGGCCTCGCGCTACAAGTCGCCTCTCCCGCTCCGCCGGTACCTGCGGACGGAGGGCAAGTCCAAACTGATCCCGCCCCCGCCATCCTCCGTATTCGTGTGCTCGAAGGCGAAGGCTCCATCCACACCGCCGGCACTCGGTCCAGTCAGCCCATCGTAATCTTCCTCACCGATGAAGCCGGCCGTCCCGTCGAAGGTGCCTCCGTCTCCCTTCGACTCCCTGACGAAGCGCCCACAGGCCTCTTCGCCAATGGGATGCGCACAGAAATCGCCGTCACCGGTCCCGATGGCCGCGTCGCCATCCGCGGCATTCAATGGGCCCGCGCCGCCGGGCCCGTTCAACTCCGTATCACCGCTAACAAGGGCGAAGCCCGCGCTGGCATTCTCTCCACCCAATACGTCACCGAGCCCGCCGGTTCTTCCCAGCCCCGCCGCGGACCCGATCCAGCCGGCCCGCCCCGCCCCTCAATCAACAAGGAGCAACCCTCCAGATCCAAATGGATCCTCCTCGCCGCCCTCATCGGCGGTGCCGCCGCCGGTGGAGTCGCCGCCGCCGCTCGGAGCGGAAGCACTGCCCCAGGCGCACCCCCACTCGCAGCCGTCACCCTTCCCACCGCCACCATCGGCAATCCCACCATCACCATAGGCCCGCCATGAAACGATTTATTTTCTTCCTTTCCGTCATCCTCTCCGCTCAACAAGCAATCGACTCACCCCCGCTCGCCCATGTCCTCGACTCCGCCGGCCGCCTCACCCCCATTCACGGACTTGCCGGTAACTTCCTCTCCGGCCCCCCTGGCCCCGAACTTCTCGCCTATTCAAACGACGGCGACATCGAATGGCGTCTGGAACCCGGCCGCCTCTCCGCTACACGCAATGGCCGCACAACCGTTTTCCCCACCGCCGCCACCCGCGCCATTTTCCGCGGCGACATAGCCACACTCCCTGAGTCCAATGAAAGTCTGCGTTTAACCGG
>SHUN01000243.1 GCA_009697495.1 Bryobacterales bacterium
CGCGTTATGGGGAACGCTGGGGCCGCCACTGGATGGACATCTGGCGGTACTCGGATTGGTATGGGTATCGAAAATCGAACGAAGTGCGCAACAGTCAGCGGCATATTTGGCAGTGGCGGGATTGGATTGTGGAGTCGTTAAACGAGGACCGCCCATACAGCCGGATGGTGACGGAAATGCTGGCCGGGGACGAGCTCGCGCCCACCGATCCGAAAGTCTTGCGCGCCACGGGCTATCTGGTGCGCAACTACAAACGCTATGACCGCGACGGCTGGATGCAGGACGTAGTGGACCATACTTCGATGGCGTTTCTGGGGCTGACGCTGAAGTGCGCGCGCTGCCATGATCATAAATACGATCCGCTTTCGCAGCAGGAGTATTATCAGTTCCGTGCGTTTTTTGAGCCGTACAATGTGCGGCTGGATCGCGTGCCCGGCGAGACGAATCTCGATAAGGCGGGGCTGGCGCGGGTTTACGATGCCAAGGCGGAAACGCCTACTTTTCTTTTCACTGGCGGCGATGTGCAGAACCCCGATAAGTCGCGGGCGCTGACGCCGGCGATTCCGGCGGTGTTGGGAAAGGTTGGCGCGTTCGAATCTGTATCGATTCCGCTCGAATCCCGCTATCCGGACATTCGCGACTTCGTGCATCGGGACTTGGTTGCGGACGGGCGCGCGGAGATCGAGAAGGCGGCGGGACCTGTTCCGAAACGCGCGGCGGAAGCGCGTTTGGCTGCGTTGGAATCGCGCATTGCCGCTGACAAGGCTCAGCATTCGCAGGCAGCCAGCGCGGCGGAGTTGGCGAAGACCGCGCTGCGGCTGGAACGGCAATCGAGTATTTTCACAGCGGAAGCCGACGTCGAAAAGGCCCAGCGGAAGTTGGCCGAGGCGCTACGCGATGGCGCGTTTGACGAGAAGAAAATTACCGCCGCGAAGGCGGATTTGGACAAGGCTGTGGCGGCGCTGGGAAAGAAGCCCGCCGCGTATTCGCCGATTGGAGAGCAGTATCCGGAGCAATCGACGGGGCGGCGCACGGCGCTGGCGAATTGGATCGCCAACGACGCCAATCCGTTGACCGCGCGCGTGGCGGTGAACCACATTTGGGCGCGGCATTTTGGGCGCGGCCTCGTCGAATCCGTGCATGACTTTGGCCAATACGGCAAAGCGCCGACGCATCCGGAGTTGTTGGACTTTCTGGCGACGGAACTGGTGGCGAACGGATGGCGGATGAAGCCGTTGCACCGGATGATGGTGACCAGCGACGCTTATCGCATGGCGTCAACGGGGAGCGAAACGAAGGACCCGGATAACAAGTATTTGTGGCGCATGAATGCGCGGCGTATGGAATCCGAGGCCGTGCGCGACGCGGTGCTGCATACGGCGGGCCAGTTGGATGGCACGCTGGGCGGTCCCGAGATTGTTGAGGAGTTGGAATCGATGCGCCGAAGCCTCTATATTCGCCAGGCTCCCGACGTGCGCTCCGAGTTTCTGAGCCAGTTCGATTCGGCCAATCCGAACGAATGCTACCGGCGCGAAGAGAGCATTGTGCCGCAACAGGCGCTGTCGTTGGCCAACAGCCGGCTGACGCTGGAGCAGGCTCGGCGGTTGGCGGCGAATTTACCGAGGGACGGGTTTGTCGAGGCGGCTTTCGAAGCGGTGCTGAACCGGCCGCCGTCGCCCGGCGAGCGGGATGACGCTTCGACATTTCTGGTCCAACAGGCGCGCCTGCTTTCCGATCCATCGAAGCTGAAGCCCTTTGAAACCGGCGTCGCCACGCCATTGAAGCCATCCAAGGATCCCGCCCAGCGGGCGAGAGAAAACCTCGTCCATGTGCTCTTCAACCTCAACGAGTTCGTCACCATTCGATAAACCTTATGCAACGCCGCACATTCCTCTATCAGACCGGACTTGGCTTCACAGGCCTCGCGATGCACGCGGCCGAAACCAAGCCGCACTTTACGCCCAAGGCCAAGCGCGTGATCTGGCTCTTCATGATCGGCGGCGCGAGCCAAATGGAGACCTTCGACCCGAAGCCCGCGCTGAATAAATACGCGGGGAAAACCATCGACGAAACGCCTTTCACGGACACGCAAAACAGCCCGTACGTGAAGAAGAATCTGCGTGAGGTGATCGCCGGATTGCACAAAGTACACCCGTCGATTTATCCGATGCAGGTTGGGTTTCAGAAGCGGGGGAAGAGCGGCTTGGAAGTGTCGGACTGGTTCCCGCATGTGGGCGGATGTATCGATGACATCGCGGTCGTGCGGTCCATGTGGACTACCGACAACAACCACGGCGCGCAGCTTCAGTTTCATACCGGCCGCCACGTTTTGGAAGGCCAGTTCCCGACCATCGGCGCGTGGGTGCATTACGGCCTTGGATCGTTGAACGACAACCTGCCGCAGTTCGTCGTGCTGGGCGAGCCGATTGATTCCTGCTGCGGCGGGCCGTGGGCGCATGGCGCGCATTATCTGGGGCCGGAGCACGACGGCGTGCAGCTGAAAGTGGATGCGAAGAACCCGCTGCCGTTCGCATCGCCGGGGCCGGATGTGTATCAGGAGGAGCAGGAGCGCGAGTTTGCGTTGATCGATAAGCTGAACCGCGCGACGCAGATCAAGTATCCGGAAGACGCGGCATTGCGGGCACGGATCAAGTCGTATGAGCTGGCGTTCCGCATGCAGACGGCGGTGCCGGACGTGATGCGTTTGGACCGCGAAACGGAGGCGACGCGGAAGATGTACGGGCTGGATGAGAAGATCACGCAGCCGTTTGGCGAGATCTGTTTATCGGCTCGCCGATTGGTTGAGCAGGGGACGCGCTTCGTGCAGATTTTCCACGGAGCGGGCGGCGCGGGCGCGTGGGACGCGCATTCGAATCTGAAGACGGGCCACGAGAAGCTGAGCAAGCAAACGGATAAGCCGATTGCGGGATTGCTGCAGGATTTGAAGCAGCGGGGGTTGCTTGAAGACACGCTTGTTGTCTGGTGTACCGAGTTTGGCCGGACGCCGGGCGCGCAGAATTCGAACGGGCGCGATCATCATCCGTACGGCTTTTCCGTATGGCTCGCCGGGGGCGGTGTGAAGGGAGGTATTACCCACGGTGCTACTGATGAACTCGGGTTTCACGCGGTGGAAAATCGGCACTATGTCACCGATCTGCACGCGACGGTGCTGCATCAATTAGGCCTCGACCCGAGGCGAATGGAAATTCCCGGAAGGAAGCGCATCGAGTTGGACTTCGGCGCTCCCATCCGGGAAATTCTGGCTTAGGGTTAGAACGACAGACGCAGCGCGAACTGAATCTGCCGGGGCGTGCCGACGATGCTGGTAATGATACCGGCGTTCGGATTGCCGATAGCGGTGTTCGGCAGGTCGAACTGCGCATGGTTAAACAGGTTGAACATTTCGGTGCGGAATTGCAGTTTTAACTTTTCGGTCAAAGCAAAATTTTTGAACACCGAGTAATCGAAGTTCACGCGGCCGGGACCGGTGAGGATGTTGCGGCCGCCATTGCCGAAGGTGAAGAGGGCGGGGGCGCCCCAGGCCGCGCCGGAAGCAGCGGTGCCGAACGACGTGTCGAACCACTTGGCAACCGTGGGATTGTCGATAGCGCCGGACTTGTAACGATCCGGGCGGCTGCCGCCGGCGTTGGAAACTGAATTGGCCAAAACCGGAGTGAACGGCAGCCCGCTCTGCAACGCCATGATGGCGTTCATGTCCCAGCCGCCGATCAGGTTGTCGGCCAGCTTGCTCGACGTGCTGAACTTCCGGCCTTTGCCGAAGGGCAGTTCGTAGTTCATGCTGTGGACCAGGCGGTGCCGCTGGTCGAAGCCGGAATTGCCGCGGTCATTGCGGCGGAAACGGATGTCCTGCGGCATCGGGCCGTTGTCAGCGCCGCCGAACTGGTTGGCGACGATGTCAATGGAATGCGCCCACGTATAAGCCGTCAGGAAGCCGATGCCACTGGCGAAACGGCGCTCAATCGTCGTCTGGAGCGAGTGATAAGCCGCCAGGCCATCGGAGACCTGGTAATCGGCGTTGATCACATTAGGCGCGATAAAGCGCAGCGGACGGCGAAGCGCCGGGGCTTCCGGGCCGGGCACAGTCTGGTTGTAGTTAAACTGCGTCTCCAGACGGCGGCCCAAATTGCCGACGTAAGCGATCTTGAAAATCAGGTCTTTCGGCAACTGCTGCTGCAACTGCAAGTTGAACTGCTCGGCATAACCAGAGCGGAAGTTCGGATTGATGGCGATGAGGCTTCCAAGAGGGTTGTTGGCAACGACAGCGGGGTCGAGGTTCGGAATCGGAGGCAGACCATCGCTGACGCGGCGCGGCGTGGCCACGAACTGGTTGATGTCCACGGTGTTGATGGGGCCAAACGGCAACTGCCGGTGACGCCGCATCAACAAGCCTTCGCTGCCGGCGGGGTTAAAGAAAATACCGGCGCCGCCACGAAGGACAGTGCCCTTCCGCACGCGATACGCAAAGCCCAGGCGCGGCGCGAAGTTGTTTCGGTCGGCGCGAACTCCGGTCGCCGAATCGGTATTGAAACCGGCGATCAGCAACTTGCCCGTGACGACATCGAAGTTCGTCCACTTGTCCTTCAACTCGCGGGTCGGCGTGTCGACTTCATAGCGTAGGCCCACGTTGAGCGAGAGTTTGTCAGTCACCTTCCAGTCGTCCTGCACAAAGAAGTTCCATTCCCACTGGATGATACGCGGGGTGAAGAGAGTGAAGTCCTGTTCAATGAAATTGGCCGTTCCCAGAAGCAGTGCCGCCATTCCGTCTCCAGTGGCGCCGGCATTGTTCGGGTTGTCGGTAAAGGTGCGGCCGAAATTGAAACGGCCGTTGCCGCGGTTGGTTTGGTACTGCGTCAGACGGCGTTGCCGCGTGTCGGTTCCGAATTTCAGAGTGTGTTTGCCGCGGATATTGGTGAAGGCGACGGCCGGATTGTAAGTATCTTCAAAACGGATGATCGGCAGCGATCGCGTCTGGCCGATGCCCGAATAACCCGCCGGGCTGAAAATGGGCAGACCATCGGAGTTCGGTCCCTGATTGGATCCTTTAACGCCAAGCTTTTCGCCAAGCTTCGCGCCGGGCGCAGCGCCTTCCTGGAGGAAGACGAGGTCGAAGCGGTTGAAGCCAAACTTCGCCTCCATGATGAACGTGGGTGTCCAGGTGCGGACCCAGTTGATCACGCTGTGGAAGGCCTTGAGCGAGGAATCGCCGGCGAAGGTGTCCTCGTTGCCGAGGCCGAACTTGCCATCCAAGCCCGGGATCGTCGCGTCAAGGAAAGTGGAAGGCCGTGTGGAAACAGTGTTCTGCTGCGAGTAGCGCGCGAAGAAGTTATTCTTCTCGTTCAAATTCCAGTCGACGCGACCGTCAACCTGGTTCCACCGCTGCCTTTCTTTCGGCGAGGTGGTCTGGTTATTGACGATCCCGGCGCGTGTCGGCAGCGGATACGCCTGCACCATGCGAGCCATCACCGGGTCGAAGCGATTCGACGGAATCGTGCGCCCAGGAAACGGATCGCGAGTGAAGCCGCTGGCCGTGCCTGGAGCGGCTCGGAGGGTGGAAGGGTCGAAGATATCGCGGACGGCGTTGAAATCGCCGCGACGGATATCGGCGGTAGGAACGGTGTTGAC
>SHUN01000244.1 GCA_009697495.1 Bryobacterales bacterium
AGCCGTGAAAAATTAGGCAGCCGCAACGCTCGCGCCCGGGCAATATTCCCCAGCGTGTCACTCCCCGCGTCCCCATACGCCGCCGCGTCCGGCATCTCCCCAATCCCCACGCTGTCCAAAACAATCCAGATGATGCGCTTAAACATACTACTCGGCCAATATCCGTCGCACTCGCTCCGTCAACATTTCCACAAACTTCTCCGGCAGGAACCCGTTCATCCGGCTCGCAATCTCCCCGCGTTTATTCAAAATCACCGTCGTCGGAATCGATGATATATTCAACAATCGCGACAGCCCGCCCTCGAAATACACATTCTTCGACCAATGATTCGCCTCCAAAAACGGCGCCACCAAATTCTTATCCTCGTCCGTGTTGAGATACACAAACTCCACATCGTCGCGCCCCGCAAACCGCTCTTTCACTTTGTCATAAAGCGGATGCTGCACCCGGCAAGGCCCGCACCACGTCGCCCAAAAATCCAGGACAACAACTTTCCCCCGTAACGCCGACAAGGCCAACTTCTCCCCGCCCACTCCCATCACCACGAACTCCGCCGGCTTCCCCTTCAAGGCGTTCTGATCGTACTCGCGCAGCCGCGCAATCTTCTCCTCATTCCACTTATTGAAGCGATCATGCGCAGCCAACAGCCGCTCCCCCGCGCCCGTCTGGAAGGCCGCCCGCATCGCGGTAAGATCCTCCGGCCGTTTCGCATCCCCGGAAACAAACGCATCCGCCCACGCCGCCGCCGCCGCCTCCATTTTCCCCATTCCCATTCGAGCTTGCGCCAGCGCCCGTGCGCTCTCGTCAAACGGATACGCCGCATACGACTTCGCGGCCAACCCTTCCGCCTCCGCGAATTTGCCCAACACAATCTGCGCCCGCGCCTGCGCCTGCAGCGCCCGGCTCAATCCCTGATCCAAATCCATCCGCGTCTGCCACCGAATTTTCTCCGTCGCATCCCGAGGCTCCAAGCTCCGCAAAACCTGCTCCCATTTCCTGCCGTAAACCAGCGCGTTCTCCGCTGACGCCTTGTCCCCAACACGCGCCAACCCCCGCGTCACCGCCTCCAGCGTCTGCAAGTCCTCACTCTCCCGAGCCAACACCAGCGCGCCCCATTTGATAATCCGCCCATCGTCGCCCGTCTCCTTCGCCGCTTTCACCAGCGCCCGCTCCAACTCCCAGCGCGACTTCGTCTCCGGATACTTCTTCAAATGATTTTCCAGCGCAAATATAAATTCGTGGGTCGAATTTCCCGCCTCCGCCAGCGAGCTACTCAATTCCTGCTGTTCCTGCGGCGGTATCTGCGCCTGCCCAAACGCCAGCGAAGCCCCCAGCGCTAACAGAATGAACCTCACTTCGCCCCCTCCGCCACCGGATTCCGGAACGTCTCCGCCAGCCGCGCCGCCCTCTCCCTCGCCATATTCAAATAACTCTCATTCTTCGTCACCCGGTCCAGCCACTTCAAAAACTGGTCAACCGCCACCAGCCGTTTTCGCTCATACGCCGCCTGTATCTGCAAAATAACCCGGTTCACTCCCAACTTATCGAATCGCGCCGACCGCTCCAACTCCAGCAAATACCTCTCCGATTCGCTGATCCTCTCAAACCAGTCCGTCAACGCCTGCGCGTCCGGATCCGAAGAATAATTGAACTTCTGTTCCTGCGCCTTCCCCTCGCCCTCATAACGCAGCGCCTTATCGCCCATCTTCGCCACTGGCAAGCCCGATTCCAGCGTCCGCGTAAACCACCCCAGCTTTTCCGCCAACCCGTACATCGCCGCCGTCTCCGCCTCAGTCAACTTAAAAGTCAAAGGCTGCGGATCGTCCGGCGCTTCCGTATAAACCGCCTGCCCGTTCTTCTCCACCACAATCTTCACCCAAGCCGGCGTGCTCCCCGGAAACACTTTCGTGAAGATCAATTTTCCGTCCTGCCCACAGGCACACAACGAAACCGCCAACAGGAATCGAATCATCGCAACGCTCCCACTCGCGCCTCGAACCCCGCCCGCGTCGCATGACAAATCGCCACCGCCACCGCGTCCGAAGCATCCTGCGATTGAATGACTGCCGGCAACCGCAGAATCGTCTGCACCATCAACTGCACCTGTTCCTTCTCCGCGCGCCCGTACCCCACAACACTCATCTTCACTTCCATCGGCGAATATTCGCCCAACGCCAAATGCGCCTCCGCAATCGCCAACAACGCCACGCCCCGCACATGCGCCAGCTTGATCGCCGTCTGCGTGTTCACCGCGTGAAACACGCCCTCCACCGCCGCCGCTTCCGGCTGATGCATCGCAATCGCTGTCCGCAATCCCGTCGCGATCGCCAGCAATCGCTCATGCAGCGGCTTCTTCGGCGACGTCACAATCACATCGGCGGCGATCAGCCGGTGCGTCCGTCCGTCACTTTCGATGACTCCGTAACCCGTCCGCTCCGACCCGCAATCGATGCCAAGAACGCGCATACCGTTGTGACGTTATCCGTCAGCCTCGGCGTCATCGTTGATTTCAAAATTGCCGTAAACATTCTGAACGTCGTCGTAGTCGTCGATCGCTTCAAATAGCTTCATCATCGCCGTCGCGTCCTTGCCCTCAAGGTTCACGATCGTCTTCGGCACCAGCGACGACTGTTCACTCTCGACAACTGCAATCTTCGCCGCCGCCAACGCGTCCAGCACCGCCTGATGCGCCCCAGGATCCGACAGCACTTGCCAACTATCCCCGTTGTTCCGTATATCGTCCGCGCCCGCTTCCAGCGCGATATTCATCAACTGATCTTCGGTCACGCCCTCGGCGTCCACCACGATGCTCGACCTCATCTCGAACATCCACCCCACCGCGCCCTGCTCGGCCATATTTCCGCCGTTTTTCCCAAACAAATGGCGTATATCGCTCACCGACCGGTTCTTGTTGTCGGTGGCCACTTTCACCATCACAGCCGCCCCGCCAGGCCCGTACCCTTCGTAGGTGTACTCTTCAATCGTCAAGCCCTCAAGCTCGCCCGTCCCGCGCTTGATCGCGCGCGTGATATTGTCCTGCGGCATCGACAGCCCCTTGGCCGCCGTTACCGCCGTTCGCAACCGCGCATTCGAAGCCGGATCCCCGCCCCCGCGCGCCGCGATGACAATTTCCTTAATCAGCCGGGTGAATATCTTCCCGCGCTTGGCGTCCAGTGCCGCCTTCTTGTGTTTGATTGTGTGCCATTTTGAGTGTCCAGACATGGTTTAAGCCAGTTATCCTAACCTAATAGCGTAACACCCGCATGATCGAAGAACCACAAGGTCGGGATCTCGGTCTCAGCGGCCGCCTCGCCCAGTCCCGCCAAAACGCATCATGCGCCCCGACGGCTCCTCATCGCCAACGGCCGGCAAAGCCAGCTTCTCGACATCAAAGTCACCGTTACCTACTACTCCCCAGCGCCGCTGCCAACCGCTCCAGATTCCGCGAAAACGTTGACGTCTGAATCACCTTCTGCCGAGGCGGCTGCTCCCCGTTAAACAGCTCAATCCGGTCATTCTCCTTAATCGCTGTCGCCTGCCCGTTAATCGTCAAAACCATATTCCGCGCCGCGAAAACCGTTACCACTTTGTCCGCTTTCCCAATCACGCCATTCTCCAGCCACGCCCCCCGCGCATCCATCCCCGCAATGATCGATGCCGCGTCCCCTCGCCCCGCCCTCGCCTCGCCGGCCCATGGCGACAACCCATGCAATCGATCCGGCCTCGCCGTCCGCGCGTTCCGCAATGCCTCATACTCCTTACGAATCCCCGGCAGCCGCTCCGCCCCCGTCACCACGGCATAATGCGTGATCACGCTCGAACCGTCATAACTGACTTCATACCCGTCAATCCGCGCCGACCCCAGCCCCTTTGCCTGTATCTGCGTACCCTTGGTAATGTACAACGGCCGGTTCGTCTTCAACTCCAAAAACCGCGCGATCCTCGTCCCCCCCGGAAACACCGATTTCTCCAAATACGCCAGCGCCGGCCCAATCGCGTCCAAGTACTTTTTCTCCCCCGTCTCCCGGTAAAGAACCATCAAAATCTGCATAATCCCCTGCGACTCTCCGCCCGTCACCGATGGCGGTTCAAACAGCCGCGCCCACGCCGGATGCATGTCCACGTCGTACTGCTGCGCCCACGCCGGCTGCGGCTCCGGCATCTGCGCCAACAAAATAAACGATCCCCCGCGTTCCGCCGCCGCCTTGTACTTCGCCTCTCCATAAACCCTCGACGCTTCCAAAAATAAATCGATCATGTCCGCTATTGTGTTGTCGTTAAACGTGTAGTGGTGGTTGTAGGCCGCCCCCGGCCACTTCTTCGCCCAGATCTCCGGATAGCTCGCCTTCTTAACGGGAAACTTCGAAGCCTCCGGCGGCTCCGCAAAACGCTGCGGCCACGCCCCATTTGGATATTGCACCGCCATCAACTTGTCCAACGCAAACAAAACCGCCCCATGAATCGCGGCATCCTGGAACGCCAACTCTTTATCCACACGCATCAGCAGCCGCACCATCGCCTGCGTCACGTTATCGTCCAAAGTCGTCGGTGGCGTTTTCTTCGAATTCGAACCGCAATTCCCATCCGCCCGATAGGGAAACTGCGCCCGCTTCGCCGCGTCGAATTCAATGATGTAATCCCATCCGCCGCTGCACAACTGCCCCGCCACTCCAGCCCGCGCCGCCTTCGCCGCCGCGTCTAAATAGTATCGGTCCCCAGTGGCCCACCAGGCTTCCAAAAAAGCCATCCCCGCCAGCGGCGTCCCCTCCCGCTGCGTCTCCACTTGCGTCGCGCCTTCCCCATGTTCGGACCGCCCGTAGCTCAAGTCATCGGTGTAAGTGAAGTGGTACCCGCCCTGGAGCGAAACCTTGTCCACATAGAAAGCCGCGGCCTTCTTCATCGCCGCCAAAACTTCATCCCGGCTCTGTCCCATCAACGCCAGCGAACCGGCCAACACCATAATCACGAGTGCGCGCATGTCAGGATTGTACAGCCTTCAATGACCCGGTGCGCGGATTACGCCCAGAGCGGGTGCATATCCGAATCGCGGCTCAGTAACTCTTCCGGAATCAGCGCAACCGTTGCCGAGCCTCTCGCCGTCAGGGAGTGGTTTCGGCCAGAATCCCCAAATATAGTCATTTCTACGGGTTGGGCGTTATACGGTCAAGTGCCAAGACTCGGCTAGCTCTACCCTTTGCGAGTGATCGTTATCTATCCGGCGACTCGATGACAGATTGCGCTAGCCGTCGTTTAATCATTTGCCGCAACTGGCGCAGTTCATCGTGACTGAAGTACACGTGGGGTGTCCCGAGGAGTGTTGTCACCAGCGAGACAACTCGACGATCTGGCGTTCACGCCAGCTCAAACTGCTCTGACCGCCAGGCGAGCCGTGTCGTCTGATGCATCCGCTCAGAACCTCAAAACATCGCCAGGCAAGAGCGGGAGCCGTAAGGCATTCGGGTCGGCCGCGTCGAATTCCACGGGGACCATCCGGCCGCGAAATGTCCGCGAAAGATGCACTGGCCTCTTGCTGCCGATGACACCCCTCCGTGCCAACATAGCTGAGACACTATCCCCGGTCTTAATTACTGAGCAGGGCGAGAATGGAAATCAGAATGAACACGAATCAGAAGCAGAACG
>SHUN01000245.1 GCA_009697495.1 Bryobacterales bacterium
GCCGGGAACACTGGCGCCGCTGGTATCGCGGACCTCACCGGTTATTTCACCAAAGGTTTGGCCGAACCCGGGCAAACCGATTAGCAGGCACAAAAGCGCCAGCGCAACGAACTTGGTTTTCATGTAATTGAGACTCCCCGGAAATATTTTCCCGATACGTTACGGTACAAAACAGGGAAGGGGGTTTGCAAGTTTAGAAGTCTTAATGCCGGCAACCGCGCCGAACCCTGCACGGCTGGCGCGATTGTCGGCAGCTGCTCCGCGACGACTGTGGGGTTACCACCGCGGGCGGACTGGCTTGGCGGATTATGTCGCAAGTTTTGGGCGGAGGCAAGGGCCTCTTTATCCGATTTTTGGGAAACCTGCGTATAGGAAGAAGGGCCGGCGCGGGAGGCGAAATTTAGCTTGAGTAAGCGAGCCCCAAGTTTCGCCGATGGCAGTGCGCGGCACGATTTCGCCATTTACCAGACGGAAGTGTTCCTCCCAACCGCCTCGGCGCGGGTGGAACAGCGGAGTCAAAGAGCCATTCTCGCTACTGTAGCCGAGGATATCCGTCCCTTTCCAAGAATTTCAGATGGCGCATGCGTGGGCGAGGTTAGTGATGGAGGAGGCGAGATTCGCATCGATGGCGGGCCCGGCCCGCGACCGCAATCCGGTTGGCCCGCGAGACAGACTCGCCCACCTATGATCGAGCCTTTAGGCGCAATTGGGCACGCGCTTTCGCCCTAATCATGAGATGCTCCAGGCGAAGATATTCTTCCATTTCCTCGATTTCGGCTGGGGTGATGACTTCGGACTTCTTGCGCGCGATCAAGTCGCTGAAACGAGCCTGGGCTTCCGGGGAGGGACGGAAGTTGGCGATTTCTTCTGGCGAGGCTTTGGTGGTCAGGAAATCGAGAACCTGATCATAGACGTGCGCCGGAGTCATGTTACCGATTAGCAATGATAACGCCGTTTCTATTTAGGCGCGACCCTAAGGCTGACAAGTCGTTTGGGGAAACCTGCGATACGAGGAAGGCGAGAATTGCGGGGGGCAGGCGATTGGACTCGCCAGCTAAGTTCGAGGGTACCGGCCGCATGAGGCGAGCGACTCGCGTTCGGCGATCCGCTGGGGGGTGTTTAGTTTTAAGAGCCGCACCGTGGCCTCGCCGATGGCGGTAAGCGGTACAATCTCGCCGAACTGAAGGCCGAAGTGTTCATCCCAACTGTCCATCCGGGGGTTGAAGAGCGGGATCAACATCCGGCCCGACGCATCGTATGCGGCAACGTCGCTGCCCTTCATCCAGTTGCAGAGATTGCAAGAATACGCCAAATTGTGCAGCGCGGTTTCGCCGTCGTGTTTTTCGCTTATGATGTGATCGACATGATGCGATTGGATCGCGTCGTCTTCATGCTGCAGGCAGTATTCGCAGCGGAACCGGGCGCGCGCCGCGACCGCGATCCGCATGGCTGGCTTCACTGAACGAGCCACTCGCTACGCTTGAAGGCGTTGCCGAGCGCGAGCCTTCGTCATGATCATGACGTGCTCGATTGTAAGGTATTCTTCCATCTCCGCAATCTCCTCGCGGGTGACGGCACCGACTTTTTTACGCTTGATGAGTTCGCCGACGCGAGCTTGCGTTTCCGGGGACGAACGAAAGTTGGCGAGCCGCTCCGTTGTAGCGCCGCAAGTGAGAACGTCAATGAGTTCGTCGTAGGCCCGGGTGACAGTCATGTTACCTATTAGCAATAATAGCACCGTTTCTCGTAAGGCGGGACTCTATTTTGCGGCCGGGAAGACCTGCGAGACCAGGAATGCCAGCATATCCGCTGCATTTTCGATTTGCTTCGCGATGGGGAGGCCGGCGGAGTGTCCGCCCTCGGTGTCGTAGTGAAGGAGTATGGGCTTGCCGGAGCTATTGGCGCTTTGGACCAGCGCGGTCATTTTACGGGCGTGGAGCGGGTCAACGCGCGTGTCCGAATCGCCGGTAATAAACATCGTGGCGGGGTATTTTGTCCCGGCCTTGACGTTGTGATAGGGCGAGTACTTGTGGATAAACGCGAACTGCTTGGGGTCTTCGGCGGAGCCATACTCGGGGGTCCAATAGCGGGCGACTTTGAACATGTGAAAGCGAACCATATCGAGCAGCGGGACGGCGCAGACAACGGCGCCGTAGAGTTCCGGACGCTGCGTCATGGCTGCGCCGACAAGCAGGCCGCCGTTGGATCCGCCGTAGATGGCGAGGCGTTCGGGACGGGTGTATTTATTGGCGATGAGCCATTCGGCTGCGCCGATGTAGTCGTCGAAGACGTTTTGCTTTTTATCTAACATGCCGGCTTTGTGCCAGTCTTCGCCGAACTCGCTGCCGCCGCGAAGGTTGACGATGACGACGGCGCCGCCGTGTTCAATCCACCAGTTATAAGCCGCACTGAAAGACGGCGTGAGGCTCACCTTAAATCCGCCGTAGCCATAGAGGAGCGTGGGCATTTCGCCGTCGAGTTTGCGGTCCGCGCGGTGAGCGACGAACAACGGGATCCTGGTGCCGTCCTTCGATAGGAACCACTTTTGGGTGACGCTGACGGCCATCTTTTCGACGGGTACTTTCTGGCGGTAGAATTCGCGATTTGTGCCTTTGGAAATGGAATGAAGGAAAGTGGCGGGTGGTTCAGTGAAGGACCTAAACGTAGTGAATGCGACATCTTCCTCCCAGGCGCCGATCAGGTTGGACCCGGTGCCGATGCCGGGGAACTTCACTTCCCGGACGAGCTTGCCGGCGGGGGTATACAGGCGCGTTTTCGGGAGAACATTTTCGAGCGTGTTGACGGAAATATGACCACCGGTGAGGGCCATGAACTCGATGTTCCATTGGGATTGCGGGATGATCTCTTTCCAGCCGGCGCGATCCGGCTTGTTGAGATCGACGGCGATAATGCGATGGCGCGGGGCATTCCAATTTGTGTGCAGGTACAGGGTATCGCCGCCGATGGCGCCGCGGAAAGTGGCTTTGGTTTCGGTGTTAATCGGGATGAGTTTGCGGTCGGCGAGACGAAGGACATGGATGACGTCCATTTCGCTGGCGGAGCCTTTGGCGGCGGTGAGAAGGGCGTATCGGCCGTTGGAAGAAGTGTCGGCAAACAGGAGATGGCTGGGGCCGAGATTTTCGCCAAAGATGACTTTCGGCTGCTGCCCGAACGTTTGCTCATACAGGCGCGGGCCGTCTTTGGTGGCGAGACAAAATAGTACGCCTTTGGCACCGGGCAGCAAGTTGACGCTGAGGTAACGGGCGCGGGGGAGCACATCGCCGAACTCCTGATTGGTTTCGACGTTCAGGAAATGGGTTTCGAGTTCGTCTTCACCGCCTTTGCGGATGCCGTAAGCGAGGAGTTTGCCGTCGGGGCTTTGGTCCTGGACGGTGACGGATTTAGAGCCGCCCCATTTGTTGGGATCGATGAGGATTTCGTCCTTCCCGCCGGGGCCGCGGCGGACAAGGAGGACGGCCTGGTCCTGCTCCGGGGCGCGCTTCATGAAGAAGAAGAAGCCGCCGGCGTGGGAAACGTCCTGGGACTCGACGCGCATGAGTTCGGTGAGGCGTTTGACGATGGCGGGGCGCTGGGGAACGGCGTTGACGAAGGCCGCGGTGTGGTCCATTTGCGCTTTGAGCCAGGCGCGGGTTTCGGGGCTGTTCTGGTCTTCGAGCCAGCGGTAGGGGTCGGGGACGGAGACGCCGTGGAGAATGTCGACGGTTTTGGCTTTGCGAGTCTCGGGGGGCGGGGCGGGGAAAAGGGTCATGGCGGATAGGGCGGCGATAAGGGTTCTCATAGATCTCGATACCTGGTAAGGGAGATTTGGTTGCTTTCGAGGGCGGCCCTGGTCTGGGGCGCGGTGAGGGTTTGGAGTTCGGCGGCGCGGCTTTGTTTCAGGCGCGTCGGGGCATTCAGCAGTTCGGCGGTGCAGCGGCCAGGGTGGGTCATCCATTCGGTGACGCCATCGGGGAGTTTAGCAAAAAGGGACTGGACGTCGGCGATGTTGTATCGGCCGGTGAGGGCGAAACCGGCGAAGTGGTCCGTCGTGCGGAGGGGGCCGGGATCCATTTTGCGCGCAAGACGGCGGACAAAGTGGTTGACAAGTTTCGTTTTGAGCGGGGCGCGGAAGGTTAGGTCCAGGTCGGCGGGACGGCGGAGAAAGGGGATTTGAAATTCTTCGGCGACGATACAGAGGGCGCGGCAAACGGGCGGGAGAAGGTGGGTGTGTTTGTGGGTGTCGGCGTGGGAGGGCGAAATGCCGGCGGCCTTGATTTTGTTGGCTTGGGCGGCGAGTTCGCCGTAGAGATCCAGTTGGCCGGCGTAGACGGCGCGGACGAGGGAGAGGGGATCGGCTGGAAGCGGTTTTTGGGTGAGGAGGGAATGGCCGCCGATGAGAACGAAATGCACGCCAACGTCGAGAGAGGGGTTGGCGTGGGCGAGTTGGACAGCGTCATCGAAGGCATCGCCATTGGCCATGAGAGTGGCGGCGGTGAGGATCCCGCCGGTGTGAGCGTCGATAATGCCGGCGTTCACGTCGCGGGTGAATCCGAAGTCATCGGCGTTGACAATCAGGCGTTTCAAAACAGTTTGAGCTGGATGGTGAGGAACTTTTTGGGGTTGGCGCGGAAGTCCTTCATCATCAGGTTCATTTCCTTCATGGTGCCGTTCATGGAGTCGTAGAGCGCGGGGTTGACCATCAACTGGCCCATGGTGCCTTGCCCGCTGTTGACTTTGTCGATGGTCTTGTCGAGATTGAGGATCACCTTGTTCAGATTCGCGTGAAGCTCATCGCTCTTGAGCAGTTTGCCGGCGGTACCCTGGCCTTTATTGATTTCGTCGATGGTCTTGCGGATGTCGGCGACGGCGGCTTTAATCTCGTCATGCAACGCGGGATCTTTCAGCAGTTTACTGACGGAGCCTTTGCCTGCATTGAGATCTGTTTGGACTTCGGCGATGGTGGTGTCGACGCGTTTCATGATCTTACGAATATCTTCGTACATGGCCTCGTCGTAAAGGAGTTTACCGACGGTGCCCTTGCCGTCACCGATGGAGGCGGTGATTTTCTGGACTTCGGCGATGGTGCCGACCAGGCGCTGGTAGAGTTCGTCGTCGACGAGGAGTTTGCCGATGGAGCCTTTGCCGTCTTCGACGGTGGCGACGATGTTGTTGATGCGCTCGATGATTTGCTGAAGGGATTGCAGGGACGGATAGGCGGAGTTGACAAGGTCCTGGAACTCGCGGGTATCGAGGCTGCGGAGTTCGCCGCCGGGAGCAATGGGTGTGGCCGCTTTGCCCATTTTGATATTGATGTATTTGGTTCCGAGGAGGTTTTCGGCGCCAATGGCAGCCTGGGAATCGACCGGGATCTGGTTGAGCTTATCCTGGTCGATGATGAGGTCGAGCTTGATGCGTCGATTGGGCTTATTCTCGCCGGAGAGAGCGACGGGGCCGATTTTGCCGATGAGGAAGCCGCTCAAACGGACAGGGGAGCCTTCGGTGATGGCGGCGGAATCATCGAGGAAAGTATAGATCGTTACCTCCTTGGCGAAGAGGCTTTTGTTGCCGGTCAAAAGGAAGATGAGGACGGCAAGGATTACAAGGGCGACGGCGGCAAGAA
>SHUN01000246.1 GCA_009697495.1 Bryobacterales bacterium
TCGTCTGTTCCGTCCTTGGCGGAGTTGTCGGGCCGCTGGTGTCCGACGCCAACGCGGCGACAAACGAGGACGAGATTTCGCAGGCCGTCCGGACTTTTACGAAGGTCTACTCGACCGTGGAGCAGAACTTTGCCGATAAAGTAACGTCGGATAAGGCGATCTATAAAGGCGCTATCGGCGGCATGCTGCGGACGCTCGATCCGCATTCCAGCTTCTTCGATCCGAAAGATTTCCAGCAGATGCGCGAAGATCAGCGCGGCCACTATTATGGGGTCGGCATGACCGTTAGCACAGTCAATCGCCGAACGGTCGTCATCGCCCCGTTCCCCGGTTCTCCCGCCTACAAGTCGGGCATCCGCCCCGGCGACACGATTCTCTCGGTGAACGATAAGAGTACCCAGAATCTTACTACCACCGAAATCGCCGACCTGCTCAAAGGACCGCGCGGCACACCGGTGCAGGTCGTGATCTCCCGGGACGGCGTGGACGCACCCATCACGTTCAATATCGTCCGCGACGAGATTCCGCGCAAATCGGTGCAGGACGCGTTCTTTGTGAAACCTGGAATTCTGCATATCGATATCGAAATGTTTAACGAAAACACGAGTAAGGAAGTGGAAGAGAACCTGAAACGTGTCGGCGAAGAGAATGTAAAGGGTTTGATCCTCGATCTCCGGGAAAACCCGGGCGGGCTTTTGAATGAAGGCGTGGCGGTTGCGGGCCGATTCCTGCAGAATGGCCAATCCGTGGTGTCCCATCGCGGCCGGGCCTCGTCCGAACGTCCCTACCTTGCCCGAAACGGCAGCGCGAAGCGCGGTTATCCCATCGTTGTTATCGTCAACCGTTATTCCGCCAGCGCTTCAGAAATCGTGGCCGGCGCGCTGCAGGATCATGATCGAGCCTGGATTCTTGGCGATAATACTTTTGGCAAGGGTCTTGTACAAACGGTGTATCCGATGAGCGATTCCACCGGGCTTGCGCTAACCACCGCCAAGTACTACACGCCGTCTAACCGCCTGATTCAGCGCGACTACCAGCACACTTCCTTCCTGGATTATTACTACCGGAAGGATGTCGCCACGCAGAACCTCAACGACGTGAAGATGACCGACAGCGGTCGAACCGTTTACGGCGGCGGCGGCATCAAGCCGGATGAAGCGTTCGCTTCGCCGCGGGCCAATAAATTTCAGTCGGAGATGATTCGCCGCTTTGCATTCTTTAACTTCACCGCGAAATACTTCGGCGGCAAGGAAGCCAAGTTGCCCCAGGGTTGGGAACCCAACGAGCAGTTCATGAACGATCTGAAGGTGTTCAGTCAGAAGGAAAGCGTTCCGTTCACCGAAGGCGAATGGGGCGAAAACCTGGACTGGACCAAAGTCCGGCTGAAGAACGAGATGTACCTCACCGCTTTTGGGGCTGAAGACGCGCGGAAACTTGCCGTCGAATCTGACCCCATTGTCGTCAAAGCGGTCGACTCCATGCAGAAGGCGAAGGAACTCCTGGAAAGCGCTAAGAAGTTGATCGTCCAGCGATCCGCTCCGCGCCAGGAACAGTAGTCCTTTCCGTTATTTTTGTGAACGATTACGCGCCCGAGCCACAAGTCTACATTCTGGATACGGGTGGACAATACACCCATCTGATCTCCCGCAAGGTCCGCGAACGGGGGGTCTACGCGGAGGTGCGGCCCAGTGAAACGCCGTTTGCGGAGTTGAAAAACGCAAAGGGCGTGATCATTTCCGGGGGGCCGAGCAGCGTTTATGAGGCTGGCAGTCCCACGGTTGACCCTGCGCTGCTGGCCAGCGACATCCCGGTGCTCGGTATTTGCTACGGGCAGCAGTTGATCGCGTATCTTCTCAACGGCGACGTTCGCAAAGGCGACAAAGGCGAGTACGGGCTTGCCAACCTTAATCTGGAGCCCTACGCCGGCCCGCTCTTCAGCGGGGTCGAGGATCACAAGCAGGTCTGGATGAGCCACCGCGACACCGTTTTCGCGCCCCCCAACGGTTTTCGCATCCTGGCTTCCACCGATACCTGCTCTATCGCCGCCATCGGCAATGACGCGACGAAAAAATACGCCGTCCAGTTCCACCCAGAGGTCGTGCACACGCACGAGGGCCGCAAGGTCATCCACAATTTTTTGTTCGACATCTGCGGATGCGGGAAAGACTGGGAACCGGCCAGCCGCATTCCGGTGGTGGAACAGTCGATTCGGGACGTGGCCGGCGACCGCAACATCTTCTTTTTCGTCAGCGGCGGCGTGGATTCCACGGTGGCCTATTCGCTTTGTCTGAAGGCGCTTGGGGGGCAACGCGTCCATGGCGCCTACGTCGACACCGGCTTGATGCGCGAGGACGAAACCGATTTTGTCCGCAAGATTTTTACTTCCCTCGGTGCCGAACACTTCCGCGTCGTCGATGCGCAGATGGATTTTCTCAGCGCACTCGACGGCGTAACCGAACCTGAGCGGAAGCGTGCCATTATTGGCGAGAAGTTTGTCCAAATTCAGGAAGAGATACTGGAATCCGGGCCTTATCTGGACGGCCAATGGATCCTCGGGCAGGGCACCATTTACCCGGACACAATTGAAAGCGGGGGCACGGCCAAGGCGGATCTCATCAAGACGCATCACAATCGCGTCGCGGGTATTCAGAAGCTAATTGACGAAAACCGCATTGTCGAGCCGCTCACCCAGTTCTATAAGGACGAAGTTCGTGAACTCGGCTGCGAACTCGGTCTTCCGGCGGAATTTCTGGAGCGGCACCCGTTTCCCGGGCCGGGTCTGGCGATCCGTTGCCTCTGTGCGGACAAAGACGAGCCATGCGTCCCAACCGCGGATGGCGTCATCGCTCCCATCCACTCCGTCGGGGTCCAGGGCGATTCCCGCTCGTATCGCCCTGTCCTAATCGTCAAGCACCTGGATCATGCCCGCGCGACTGAGGCGATCAACGCCGATCAGCGGGTGAACCGCGTTATCGGCGAAGTCGGGCACAATATTCCGCTGGACCGCCAATCGGTCATTCAATCGTCGATCACGCCGGGCCGCATGGACCGTCTTCGCCGGGTCGATGCCATCGTCAGGGAACTCTCTAATTCCTCGGGCTTCGACAAGGAAGTCTGGCAGTTTCCGGTGGTGCTGATCCCGCTTGGGGGCGACGGACTCCCCGATTCCGTCGTTCTGAGGCCCATTGATTCGGTGGATGGCATGACGGCACAATCGGTCTCGATGCCGGAAAAATTGCTTCATCGGATGCGCGACGCGCTGCTGGCCGTGCCAGGCATCGCCGCTGTTTATTACGACCTTACCCACAAACCGCCGGGAACCATTGAGTGGGAATAGTTCGCGCACGCTATAATAAAGCACATGTTTGATATTTTCCGCAGCCGTGATAAAGCGGTTCGCACCACGTTGACAGTCATGCTCGGCCTTGTCGCCTTGTCCATGGTGGCCTATTTGGTCCCCGGCGGCGTTGGTGGAGACTCTGGGGGTGCTGAACCGGTGGTCGCGCAGGTTTGCGACGACAAGATCACCCTGCGCGAAGTGCAGTTGCAGTTGCAGTCGTCGCTGAAGAACAAGCAATTTCCGATGCAGATGATTCAGAACTACATTCCGGAGTTCGTGAATCAGTTCGTGGCTGAGCGCGCCACGGCCTGCCAGGCCAAAGATATGGGCATTCGGGTTTCTGAGGAAGAAGTGGCCAACGCCATCAAGTCGATGCTCCCGAATATTTTCCAGGGCGGCTTCAATAAGGAAGTGTACGCGGGCTTCCTGGCACAGCAGAATCTCGACATTCCGACCTTTGAGGCCAACGTCCGCAAACAGATGCAGTTGGTGAAGTTGCGGAACCTCATCATGGAAGGACTGATCGTTACGGCGGACGAGGTCGAAGGCGAATTCCGCCGCCGCAACGAGAAAATCAAGATTGATTACGTCGCCTTTGCCGCGGACAAGTTCAAGGGGCAAGTCACGATCTCGCCGGCCGACGTTCAGACGTTTTTCAACGCCAATCGGGCGATGTTTAAGTCGCCGGAGAAACGCAGCTTTGATCTGCTTGTCGCCTCCGAAGAAAAGATCGGCGCCACGATTGACGTCAGTGACGCGGTTCTCCGCCAGGTTTATTCCAGCGCGGGCGATCGTTTCCGCACCGGGGAGCGCGTCCGGGTCCGGCACATCCTGCTGAAGACGACGGAAAAATCGGCGGACGATATCAAAAAGATCGAAGCCAAGGCGAACGATTTGTTGAAGCAGATTAAAGCCGGCGCCGATTTCGGCAAGCTTGCTAGTGCAAATTCCGACGATCCCGGGTCCAAGGACAAGGGCGGAGAGTATGGCTGGATGATTAAGGGGCAAACGGTTCCCGCTTTTGAAGCGTCCGCCTTCTCGTTAAAGAAGAACGAAACTTCGAATCCGATCAAGACCGAGTACGGGTATCACATTATTCAGGTGCTGGACCGCGAAGATCCGAAAGTGCAGGGGTTTGAGGCAGTGAAGGGTGAACTCGCCACCGAACTGCGCCGTCAACAGGTGCAGCCCCGTTTGGAAGCCGCCGCCGAACAGGCACGGGCGGAACTTTCGAAGAATCCGAAGAACGCCGTGGCCATCGCCGCCAAGTACAACTTGACCCACTACGCGGTCCAGGAAGCTCGCGCCGGCGATCCGCTCCAGGAAATCGGTGTTGCGCAGGACTTCTCATCTTCGCTGTTCTCGCTCCCCGCAGTGGGCGGCGTCACGAATGCCATCGTCGCCGGGAATAACAAGCTCGCCATCGGCGTGCTGACCGGAATCACAGCGCCCCGCCCTTCGGAGTTGAGCGAAGTCGAGGCCGCTATTCGTAGCCAGCTTACGGAGCAGAAGTCGTTTGAATTGCTGGCCGTCAAGCAAAAGGAAGTGGAAGCGCTAGTTAAAGGCGGCGGCGATTTGAAAGCGATTGCCAAGTCCATCGGCGGGGAAGTGAAGACCAGCGAAGACTTTACGCGGGATGGCGCGGCGCAGGGTGTCGGCTCAGGAACCTATTTTGCGGATTTGTTCGGCAAAGCGCCCGGCGCGATGACCGGTCCGCATAATATCAGCGGTCAAGTTGTGGTGGCCCGGCTGAACGCCAATTCCGCCGCCGACATGTCGAAATTGGCCGCGGAACGCGTTAACCTGATTACCGGAATCAAGGGCCGTAAGGCGCAGGAGCGCAAGGATTTGTTTGAGGATGGGCTGGTGAATCGGCTCATTGACAAGGGTAAGGTGAAGATCAATCAAGATGTGATTCGCCGCCTGATCGACAGTTACCGCGCTTAGCGAATGGCACAAACACTGATCGAGTTCCTCCGGACTCTGACGAATCCGGACGGTCTGCGACAGCTTCTGACAAGCGTGTTCAGCGGCTGGCATGGCTATGCGCTGTTATTTGGAATCGTCTTTTCCGAAACGGGATTATTGGCCGGATTCTTTCTGCCGGGCGATTCGTTGCTGTTCACTGTTGGCGTGGTGGCCGGCGCGGGCGGGCTGAATATTTTCGCCATCATCGGCGTGTTGATTGTCGCTGCGATTGTGGGCGACGCTACCGGCTACCTGCTCGGCCGCCGCGCCGGTCCGGCTGT
>SHUN01000247.1 GCA_009697495.1 Bryobacterales bacterium
CCGCCTATCACGTCGGTGCCTGACGATCGTGACGCCGTCACCCCGGCGTGCAGCAGCGCTAACTGTTGAAACGACCGGCCATTCAAAGGCAGGTCTCGGATCACTTTGTCGTCCACCAGGCCGCTCAGGGCGCCCGACGTCAAATTGATTCGTGCCAATAGCGGTCCTTTTCGCCCCCCTGGTTCCGTCGACACCGCCAGATTGAGCCGCGCCTCGTCGCCCACGGTAAGCTGGATTCTATCGAGTATCGCCTCCCCCGCCCGAACGAAATCCGCCGCCGAGATCGAAAGTTCATACTCCCTCGGCGGGAGCAGCGGCGCTCGAAAATGGCCCGATGCATTCGTTGTGATGGTCCACGTGGCGCCCGTCTTTGTATTTCGAATGTGCAGGCTCGTTCCGGCCAACAGCGCGCCCGCCGGATCGGTGACTGTGCCTTCCACTCCCGCTCCGGTAGTCTGCGCCAATGCCTCCGCAAACATGGTCAATGTCGCCAATAAAATCGTAATAAAGCGCATTGATGCCATAGTTCCTAGTTCCATTTCGGCTATCTCCGCCGTTATGTGAACAAATATTGTGTGTGCGCACCCATTCCACCCGGCCTTCCATCCCATCCCGGCGAAAGCCCGCTTCTTTCACCCCGAATACCTTCGTTGCGGGGCGACAAAGGCACTTCCCTCCCATCCCGGCGAAAGCCCGCTTCTTTCACCTTTCGCTGAAAATCGCTTCGCAACAGCGCGCACGAAACACAGGCGAGTTGCAAATTGCCGTGGAACGGTGGCCAAGCGCGTCCCCAATACATAGCCGCCACTTCCATGTGCTGCTTAATCCACAGCCACGCGCAACCTACCGCCGCAAACCTGAGCCCCGGTTCCGCCCAATACTGATCGGTGACTCTTTGCCAACCCGTTTGTTTTCAACATCGGCTGCCTCCGCGAACAGGGTGGCGCAGGCACCCGTCCGTCGCCCGGCAAGTCACTGATCGTTCAATCCGGCACCGCCGGCGGCCCGGCTCAGGACTCGAAAATGGAAATCTGGCGCTCGTCCGGTTTCTTCGAACGCCCCAGTCCGCTACCCACCACCGCCAGTACGTGAATCGAACGGAGCGCAACCCGGGGAACAAACACCCGCTGCGGCGTCACAGCCAGGTCGGGCGGCGTGACAGTGAAACCATGCGGTTCGACACTGAGTAGATTATTGGGGAGAATCCCGTCCAGTATCGCGCCGTCGCGGAAACTCATACGGACCCAAAGGCCGCTCGATTTGGGCCGGCTGGAAAAAGTCCGGTTGTTCAGGTCGGGAAGGGATTCTTCGAAATCCTGAACAAAACAAAGGACTTTTATCTCCTGGTAGGGGAGCGTGAGGATGTTCCCGTCGCGGCTCAACATCTCCACGCCGGTGAGCGTCTGGAATGTCTGGGGGTGTACGAACCCGTCTATGGCCTCGCGATCAAAGCGCAGGACGCGTACGCGTTTATTCGTCGATCCGCTCACAGATTGCGCATACCGCTTTCAAACATTTTCCGCCTTATTGTATCATTGGCAGAATGACCCCTTCGGGTTCGCTTGCGGTGCAAGTCCGTCTTTTTCTTGACTTTTGCCGGATGGAAAAGGGACTGGCAGAAAATTCGGTGACCTCATACGCCCGGGATCTGGAGCGTTACACCGCCTTTTCCGGCGGTCTCGATAGCTCCGTCCCGGAGACGCCCGGTCACGTGCAGGCCTACATCGACTCTCTGTACGCGGCCGACATGGCGGGCCGTTCAGTGGCGCGCCATCTCACGACGATCCGTAACTTTTACCGGCACCTGCAGCGGGAACGTGTGATGGAACATAACCCCACGGAGTTGATGGGCGCTCCAAAACTGGGCCAGCCGTTGCCGCATTATTTGAACGGCGGGGACATGGAGCGGCTTTTGGAAGCGCCGCCGGCAGGGACGCCGAATGGATTGCGGGACCGGGCGATGCTGCAGTTGGTATATGCTAGCGGTCTTCGAGTAACGGAACTGTGCGCCGTGGAACTGAACGACCTGAACCTGACGCTCGGGTATCTGCGCGTCACGGGGAAGGGAAACAAGCAACGCCTGGTTCCCATGGGACAGCCGGCGATTACCGCCATCGAGGCGTTCCTTGCAGGCGGTCGCCCGGCAATATTGAAGGGTCGCGCGAGCCGATATTTGTTTGTAACCAGCCGCGGGTCGAAAATGACCCGGCAGGCCTTCTGGAAACTGCTGGCCGCGCATGGCAAGTCCTGCGGCCTGTTCCATCATCTTAGCCCGCACGTATTGCGGCATACATTTGCCACGCATTTGCTCGAAGGGGGAGCGGACCTTCGCAGCGTACAGACCATGCTCGGCCATGCCAGCATAGGTACAACCCAAATTTACACCCACGTCGCCCGCGGCAGGTTGCGGGCGGTAGTGGATAAGCATCATCCTCGCGCATGAAGCCCTGCAACGGAAGGGTACGGCGAAGAGCGAGCGCGCGAAACGGAGATGGAGTGATTCGATGAGCGACTACATGTTCATGCTCGAAAGCCACATGACGGCGGCCCAGACGGTGGCGTTCCACAAGGTGCAGGAAGCGGCCAACGAAGCCAGCCTCTCGTTGTACCTCACCGGCGGCGCGTTGCGCGACATGCTGGGCGGATTTCCCATCCGGGAACTGGATTTCACCGTGGAAGGCAACGCCATTGCGCTCGCCAAGACGATTGCGAAAAAGGGCGAAGCCGACTTGGGCGAACTCGACCCGCGCCGCAACCTGGCCGACCTCCAGTTCCCGCACCACGTGACCGTACGTCTGGGGATGGCCCGGCAGGAGCTGTATGCGAAGCCGGCTTCGAAACCGCAGATTTCACCGGCGACGATTCATGAAGATCTGCTCTGCCGGGACTTCACCATTAACGCGATCGCCATGTCGCTGAACCGGCAGTCCCGTGCATTGCTCGTCGATCCGGCGAACGGGATTGGCGATGTGCAGAATAAAGAGTTGCGAATTGTCGGCAAATACACGCTGTATGACGATCCTTCGCGAATATTCCGCTTGTTTCGCTACCGCGTGCGGATGGGCTACACGTTGAGCGAAAAAACGCAGAGTCAGTATCAAAATGTGCGGGAGCTGAAGTTAGAGAAAAAGATTCCCGCTGAGGCGCTGGGGCGGGAGTTGCGGAACGTCGCCAACGAAGCGAATTCGGCGGACATTGTGAAGCTGCTCGATGAGGAGAAGTTGTTAGTCATGTTCTGCCCCGCGCTCGCCGGGGACAAAGTAAATCATTCGGGATTGCAGAAACTGCAAAAGGCGCGGCTGAATCTGCCGCTGGAACTTGAGTTTCCGGTCGACAACTTATCGCTGTTCCTCACCGTGCTGACCGAGAAGCTGAACAAGAATGACCGCGCGTCGCTGGTGAAGGAATGCGCCCTGACGGCGGAAGAAGTGACTGCCTGGAAGAAGCTGGAGGACGGCGCGAAGAAGCTGGAGAAGGAATTGAAATTGCCGTCGTTGTCGCGGCCGTCGCGCGTCTACGCGGCGGCGTCGAAAGGCACCGGAGCGCAGATCCTGTACCTGCTTTACAAGAGCGACTCCCGGCTCGTGCAAGACCGTTTGAAGAACCACTTGCAGAAGTATTTAATGGTGGAGCACGAGCTGACCGAAGAGGAGGTCCTGGAGACCGGCGTGAAGCCGGGAACGCCAAAATACGCCAAGGCGCGACTGGCCGTGTTGTTCAAAAAATTGGACGCCCGGCCGAAGAAGATCGTGGTGGAGGAAGTGCCTCCAACTCCCGTGCTGGCCGCGCCGATTGTCGCCAGCGCCCGGCGCTAGCACTGCGCGATTGGCGCGGCTGCGATCGTGTCGCTGGCAATCGTGATGGCGGCCGGGTACCGTCCGAGGTCGACGAGCGTCTCCATCGTCTCGCGCGCAAGGCGCAGCCGATCCTCCTCGGACATCCGTTGATCGTGCTGTCTTTCCCACGCGGTGACCGCGACTTCGGGCATCACCACGCGGATTTGCTGAAACTCTTCCGCCGCATAGACCGTGAAGACGTACTCCGAATTCCACGCCCCGTCCGTGTTCCGGCAGTGCCGGCCGTCGAAGAAATATTTGGCGTCGCCGCGCGTGGACCAACGCTTATCGATTGGGCGCTTTTCTATTTGAGGGCTTTCCTTTTCAGACGCCGCCGCCGTCGATCCAAAAATGGAATCCAGCAACCGGTCGAACCAGCCCTGGGTGCCATCCGATTTTACTTCGCCGTCCGTTCGGACGCGCAGCCTTATGCGCATAATACATATAATGCGTCAACTGGTGTCCTTTTTGCTGGTTGTCTTTTCTCTGGCGGCTCAAACCGATCCCGCGCCGCAGCCGCCGCTCGTGTACGAAGGCAAGCCAATGCAAGTGCCGGTAATATGCACCGAGGACGACATACAGGCCCTGGGAATGAGCTGTTCGGCCGAGTCGCCGTGCCCCGTGTATTTGGAGCTGAGCGGCCTGGAAGTATTAGCAGGCCGGATGATTTTAGCTGGGAACCTGCACACCGAATCAGCGACACTTTCCTCCATCGTGCTCACCAGCGAGGATTCCGGAAAGACTTGGCTGGAAAGCCATCCGCGGATTCGCCAGGCGGCGCTGGACCAGATGCAGTTTTTCGATTTGGCGAATGGCTGGATTGCCGGGCAATTGATCGCGTCGCTGCCGCGGGATCCGTTTTTTCTGGTCACCCTCGATGGCGGCAGGACGTGGCGGCAGCGCCCTGTGTTCGGTGACCCGCACTTGGGATCCATCGAAAAATTTCACTTCACCAGCGCCACCGAAGGCCGTGTGCTCGTCGACCGGGCGCAATCCGGCGAGGGCGGGCGTTATGCGTTGCTTGAGTCCAAGACCGGCGGAGACAGTTGGGGAATTCTACAGATCACCACACAGGCGCCGGCGAATTTGAGATTTGAGAGAGCGTCGAGCGCGGCATGGCGATTGCACGCAAACGAGGGTACCAAGGCCTATCACGTCGAGAGGCGGGAAGGGCAGCGCTGGTCCGCCGTATCGGCGTTTCGCGTTCTGGCTGGAACCTGCGCGCCCGCTGCACTGCTTCTCACCGAACCGCCGGAGCCGCCGGAACCATCGGCCGCCGCGGGGGCGGCGGTGAGCGACGCGGTGGAAGTGTTCCAGATCGGCGGCGCGAAACCCAAGAAGCCGGAACCCAGGAAAAAGAAACGATGAGCCTTCCGGGCGCTTGATACAATGGTTCGAGCCTCCGTGAGTAACTCCGTCCCACAACCTGCGGCGTCCGCCGTTCCTACAAAACGCAACCGCTTCAAAGGCAATATCATGGTGGTCGGGTGCACGATTCTGGGGGCCGCCGCGCAGATGCTCGTCAAGCGCGGCACAACGATGATGCCGCCGTTGTACGACGCCGCCGCCGGCACCGTCCTGTCCCAAGCCCCGATGATCGCCTGGAAGATTCTCTCCAACGTTCCTTTGTTTGGCGGGTTGGCCTGTTACGGCCTCAGCACGATTCTTCTGGTTTTGGCGCTTCGCTACGGTGAGATTTCGGTTCTCTACCCGATCATCGCCCTGACATATGTGTGGGTGTCAATCCTCTC
>SHUN01000248.1 GCA_009697495.1 Bryobacterales bacterium
GGCTGGCAAGGTACAGGCAAAGCAGCTCGCGGCGTTGTTCAAGGTCACTGCCGATCTCTTCATCTAGCTTGGCTCAGCCGGGCGACCTGTGGTATTCTCAAGTGACGGATGTGTTTCGGATGGGGACGTAGCTCAGTTGGTTAGAGCGCCGGCCTGTCACGTCGGAGGTCGCGGGTTCGAGCCCCGTCGTCCCCGCCATCTAAAACCGGTCAGTCCGTACGCGATAATAAGCAGTAGAAAGAGACAGGAGCGCTTCAGCGCTCCTTTTTCGTTATGAATCCCAACAACGCACCCAAAATTCATCTCGTCAACGGCCCTGACTACCGCGAAGGCTACGCGAACAGCGTTCAGGTAAGGGCCAATCTCTGGGACTTTTTCCTAATGTTCGGACTGGTCTCCCAGAACTCCCCGGATACGGTCAATATCCAGAATTTCCAGGGCGTTTATCTAAGCCCGCAGCAGGCCAAGGCGTTGTTGAACGTTTTGCAACAAAACATCGGTCAATACGAATCCGCCTTCGGCGAAATTCATATTGAGCCGCAAGCGCCGCAGGGGACGGGGCCGGTTCAGTAGCGGCGGGGCAACCTACCGAGGCCGAGTTTCCGGCATCGGCACGCCGCCCTTGCGGAAGCCTTCCAGCATCCGGTTTACAACCTGAGTCTTCAGCAGCCCGGCCTGGGGATGGAACGGCACGCGGAACACCAAGCGGTATTGCAAGTGCGTCGGCGTCATCCCAGGGTCGGCAAGTAACAGCGGCGGCGGCTCGGGCAAGACGCCCTCCGTTGACAGAGCGGCCGCCACGGCGATCGTCTCCGCCTTCCCCATATCCGCATCCAAGGCGAGCACCACCGGCACCCACACGCCCACTTCCGCCGATGGCATCGAGTAGTTGAGCAGGTTCCCCGAGGTGATGGTTTTGTTGGGGATCACCACCGTATTGTTGGCGCCGGTCGCCAGACGCGTGGTGCGCCAGCCGATATCGGAGACCATGCCCTCCTCCTCCGCGCTTAAGCGGATGAAGTCGCCGACGGCGATAGGGCGCTCGACCAAAATATGAACGCCGGCGAACAGGTTCACCAAGGTGTCCTGCAATGCCAACGCCACGGCCAATCCGCCGACGCCAAGGGCTGTCAACGCGGGTGTAATGGAAATTCCAAGGAATCGCAGCAGCACCAGCAAACCGATGCTGAAAACCACGGCCCGCGTCAGCGTCCTGGACAACCCGGCAACCGCGAACGGCAGGTTGTGGCGTTCCCCGTAGAGCCGCATCCCGCGCATGAGCGCACTACTGACAACCATCGTCAGGCTGAGAATCAGGAAGCTCACAACCAATCCGTGACCGAGCGCGGCCACACGCGCCGATACGTCAATCACCCGGAACAACACGTCCACGGCAATCGCCAGACACCACAGCATCGACGGCGTGCCCAAGCCCTCCCGCAGCACTCCCGCGAAAGTGCCGGGAGCCTCCTCCGCCAACGTCTCCAGGCGGCGCAGCAGGATGCGCCGGGCCCCCAGCGCGACGAGCAGAACCAGTAACGCCACGCCGCTGTCCTGCAACTGATCAATCGAATAAGGGAATCTCATAGATTTTTGCCGACTTGCTGATTATGAAACGGAATTTCCTCGCGTGTCATCATAGGACAGTAATCTTCTAATGATTTCGCTCAGCAGCGTTTCCAAGCGATTCGATGGCAAACGCCAAGTCATCGCGCTCGATGCAGTAGACCTCCAGATTGACAAAGGCGAGATGGTTTCGCTTGTCGGACCTTCCGGTTCCGGGAAGTCCACGCTGTTGAATCTGATTGGCGGTCTGGACCGCCCCAGCGAAGGCGACATCCGCATCGACGGCACGCTCCTGCGAGGAATCAACGACGACGAACTGACGCGCATCCGGCGCGACAAAATCGGCTTCATTTTCCAGTTTTTCAACCTTTTGCCGACGTTAAGCTGCCTGGAAAACGTAGCCCTTCCGCTGCATCTCCGCGGCTGGCCCGCCGCGAAAATCAACGACCGGTCCCGCGAACTTCTGTCGCTGGTCAAGCTGGACAACCGGCTGGAACACCTTCCTGAAGAGCTTTCCGGAGGAGAGCGCCAACGGGTGGCCATCGCGCGCGCTTTCCGTCTATCCCCCGATCCTGCTAGCCGACGAGCCAACGGGCAATCTGGATTCGAACACCGGCGCGGAGATTCTGACCCTGATCCGCGAGCTGCACGAACGGCTGCGGGCCACGGTCCTGATCGTGACGCATGACCGGGAAGTGGCGGAGAGCTGCCCGCGGCAAATCGCGCTGAAAGACGGGCGCGTGGTGATGGATCAACGGCGATGAAGTTACTCAAACTCATCAGTTGGCAGTACGTCCGCAAGCACCTGTTGCGCACCGTGCTGACGATGGCGGGCATCGTGCTGGGCGTGGCGGTGTTTGTGGGCATGCACACGGCGAATCAGTCGGTGCTGAGCGCGTTCACCAAAACCGTCGACCGCATTGCGGGGGCGACGCAGTTACAGATCACGGCGGGTGAATCCGGTTTCGATGAAGAGGTGCTGGAACGCGTGCAAGCACTACCCAACGTGCGCGTGGCCGTTCCGGTTATTGAAGCGGTGGTGAATCTCAACCTGAAATCGCAGGGCAATATACTGGTTCTGGCCGTGGATATGACCGGCGACCGCGGACTGCGGGATTACGATCTGGAAGCGGGCGACGACACGGTTATCGAAGACCCGCTGGTGTTCATCGCGCAGCCGGATTCGCTGATGGTGACGCGCGAATTCGCCGCGGCTAACGGGCTGGTGAGCAATTCGAAAATCACCCTCGCGGCCATGGACGGTCCGCGCACGTTCACGGTTCGCGGCATCATGAAGTCCTCGGGACTCACCAGCGCGTTCGGCGGCAATCTGGCGATTATGGACATCTACGCCGCGCAGAAGGTGTTTGGGCGCGGACGAAAGTTCGACCGGATTGACTTGGCCGCGACGGAGGGCACGGCGCTGCCGGAGCTACAGCGGCAACTGAGTGCGCTGCTGGGCCCGGGCTTTGAAGTGGAGTCGCCATCGGCGCGCGGGAAGCAGTTCGAAGCGCTATCGAGCGTGTACGGGATGCTGGCGAATATCACCAGCCTCTTCGCGCTTTTCATTGGGATGTTCATCATCTACAACTCCTTCGCGATTGCGGTGACGCAGCGGCGCGGCGAGATCGGCATCGTGCGGGCGCTGGGGGCGACGCGGGGTCAGATCCAAGCGTTATTTCTTACCGAAAGCGCCATTCTGGGACTGATCGGCGCTTCCTTCGGAGTGCTTTTCGGCTTGCTGATCGCCAGCGGCATTTCGGCGTCGCTGGGCAATTTTCTCGGCGAGATTTATGGCGTGGCGCAGAGGGCCGGCGAAGTGTCATCGGACCCGCGGCTGTTGCTGGGGGCGCTGTTAATGGGCGTGGTGACCAGCGTGATCGCGGCGTGGATTCCGGCGCGGGCGGCGGCGGGCGTGGACCCCGTTCAAGCGCTGCAAAAGGGCCGTTATCAACAACTGACGAAAGGCGAGAACCGGCTGCGGCGTCAAATCGCCAGCGCCCTTTTCGTTATCGTTTTCTTCTGCCTCTTTTTCGCGCAAAACCGAATTATCTTTTACTCTGGATACTTCCTTACGGTGATTGCGGGGCTGCTGCTGGTGCCGACCGTTGCCCTGTGGCTGAGCAAGGCGATTCGCCCGGCGATGAAGTTCCTGCGCCCGGTGGAGGGGACGCTGGCCGCCGACAGCCTGATTCAATCGCCGCGGAGGACATCGGGAGCGGTGTCGGCGCTAGCGCTATCTATCGCGCTCGTCATATCGCTCGGTGGAATGGCGCGCGCGAGTTATAACTCGATCAACGAATGGATGCGGATCGCGCTGAACCCGGACATGTTTCTGACCGCAACACAGAACATCACGGACCGCAGCTTTCGTTTTCCGGCAAGTTTCGGGGATGAGATACGTTCGATCCCCGGGATACGGCGGATGCAGTTGGTCCGCAACGCGCGCCTTCTGTACAAGGGCAATCCGGTGATGGTGGTTTCGGTCGATATCGGCAATCTGGTCGTCGAGTCCTATCTGCCTTCGGTGGCGGGGGATAGCGCGACGATGTACCGGCTCGCCGCCGAGGGCAAAGGCTTTTTGATTTCCGACAATTTCGCGCAGCTTTATGGCGTGAAATACAACGAACTACTTTCCATCAACACGCCAAACGGTACGCTGACGCTTCCGGTGGCGGGCATCGTGCGCGATTACAGCGACCAGAAAGGCACCGTGTTGATCGACCGCAAAATGTTCATCCACTATTGGAACGACGACACGATCAACATCGTGCGCCTCTACCTGGAGAAGAACATCACGGTACCGGAAATGCGCGCGCGGATTGAGGCGAAGCTGGCGGGCAAGACACGGCTTTTCATTCTCACCAATCAGGACTTGAAATCCTACATCATCAAGATCACCGATCAATGGTTCGGACTTACTTATATTCAACTGGCCGTGGCGGTGCTGGTGGCGATTCTGGGGATCATTAACACACTGACTGTTTCGATTACGGACCGGCGGCGGGAGCTGGGCGTGCTGCAGGCGGTGGGGGCGTTGCGCGGTCAGGTTCGCCGGACGATTTGGCTGGAGGCGATTGCCATCGGCATCATCGGGCTGGCAATTGGTTTGGCCTTCGGCGGTGTCGCGCTCTATTACAGCCTGGAGATGGCGGCACGCGATATTTCGGGTTTGCGGCTGGACTATACGTATCCCTGGAGCATGGCGGCGGGGCTGTTTCCGGTGATCGTTGGCGCGGCGTTGATTGCGGCGCTGGGCCCGGCGGAGCAGGCGGTGCGGGGCAGCCTGGTGGAGGCATTGGAGTATGAGTAAATGGACGGTGATTGTCTTCGCCGCGGCCATCTTCGCGCAAGATGCCAAGCAAATTGTGGAGGAGTCGCAACGGCGTCATCGCTCGACGACGCAACAGTACGAAGGCGTCTTGCAGGTCTTCAATCCGAACGGCAGGAACAGTGAGAAACGCTGGCAGTTTTTCCGTTCGGGCAACTATGGGGAGAGCAGGGCGCTGCTCCGTTTCGTCAGCCCGCCGGAGGTGAAGGGGGTGGCGCTGTTGATTGTCAATCATGCCGATCGCGCTTCGGACCAATGGATGTGGCTGCCGGAATTGCAGCGGGACCGGCGGGTGGCATTGCAGGACCGGTCGACGCGCTTCTTCGGCACGGACTTCAGTTATGAGGATCTGGAAGAGCGCGACGTGAATCAGAGCGATTTCAATTTAATGGGCGAAGAGGCTGCGGATGGCCAGGCGTGCTGGAAGATTGAATCGACGCCGAAAAAAGGCAAGTCGTCGCAGTACAACCGCGTGGTGATGTGGATTCGGAAGGATATCTATTTTCCGGTTCAGTATGAGATGTACGCGAAAAATCAACTGGTCCGGACGCTGCATTACAAGCGGGTTGAGAAGGTGAGCGGCGTTTGGTCGGCGCTGGAGATGGAGATGTTCGATGTGAAGCGTAAAGGCCGGACGGTATTGAAATCGGACAAGCTGCGGTACAACATTCCATTGAAGGACGAGTTGT
>SHUN01000249.1 GCA_009697495.1 Bryobacterales bacterium
CGCGCAGGCGCGTCTCCGTCCACACTCGCGGCTTCCCCGCCGCGAACGTTTCACCCTTCGCCGTATAGCCGACCGCCATCACAACCTGCTCAAACGTCGAAAAAAGCAGTTCGCGGCCGTCGCGGGACCACACCGGATAGAGGCCTCCACCCGTCGAAATCTGCCATCGCCCTCCTGGCCCGGGGAACGGACGCACGTACACTTCATAGGTCCCCGACTCATTCGACACATACGCCAGCCAGCGCCCATCCGGCGAAAACATCGGGAAGGCTTCGATGAACGGCGTTCCCAGGAACAGTTCCGCTTTCCCGAGCCGCACCCCGGAATCGGCTTCGACACCCACCGTGAAAATGTCCGGGCTGCCGCCGTTGCCGGTCTGATGAATAGCCAGTCGCTTTCCGTCCGGTGAGAACGAATAGGGAAACCCCGAAGCCTTGCCCTCGGTCAACCGCTTCGCCTCGCCCGACCCATCCGAACGGATCCCGTACAAACCGGGGGCAGTCGGATTCTGAGAGCGGAACACGATGTTCTTCCCGTCCGGAGTCCACACGGGCTGGTCGTTAGTACCCGGCAGGAAACTCAACCGCGACGGAGTGTCCCGGTCCAAATCCTTCACCCAAATGTCAGATCCTTTGCCGCTGAGAATCGAAAACGCCAGCCGCTTGCCGTCGGGCGAGAAGCGGGGCGCGAAGTATACGCCGGGCGGCGCGTGCAGCGGCTGTGTCGAATTGCCGACGCTGCCCACCCAGGAAATCGGATACCCCGCCGTTGATGCCTTCCCCGAAAGGTACGCGAATGTGCCGTTCTGCGCAAAGGCAAAATCACCGCCGGCGTTTGCGTTCGTGCTGACATCTTCCAGGATGGGAACCGCCGCGCCAACGGTGGCCAACCGGCCAGCGTCGAAGGGCGCCGCGAACAGCGTGCTCTGGTCCAGGTAGATCAGGTGGCCGGCTCCAGTTAACGCCGGCAAGTAGCGGGGCGAGAATCCCCCGCGCGCGACCGTCTTCCGCTCGCCCGTCTGGAGCGAGATCACCTCAATCGTCGCCTCTTCGTAGTTGTTTCTATGGGTCGCCGCCGTGAAGAGGACCGCCTGGCTGCCGGGGAGGACCTGCGGCCAGCGGTGGGTCACCTCACCGGATGCCAGCTTCGTCACCGGCACGGGCGTTCCACCGGCGGAAGGGACTCGTGAGAGGACTGTGGCCTCCTCCAGCGCCGCGATTATGTTGCCATCGTCGCCCCAGCTTCCGCCCCGCGTGGACGGCGCGTCGCACAATGTCACGGCCGCCCCGCCTTCCACCGCGATCTTCTTCAGCTTGCCATCGGCGAAAAACCCGATCCATTCCCCGTCCGGTGAAAAAAACGGAAACACCGCGCCGTCCGTCCCGGTGAGCGGCGTGACCTGGCTCTGATGCAGCAGGCGCGTATGAAGCCGTACCTTGCCATCCGCGGCCCGCAAAGTGAGTGCCAGCCGCGCCCCATCGGGCGAAAGCGCGAGCATGTTGCCGCCGCCGGCCCTCGCCAGCGGCGTGTCAGCCGCGATCTCCGCGTTCTACCGAATCAGCGGCCGTAACGCCGCCGGCCGCGTCGCGTTGTACGCAATCCAGGAAGCCGCCGCAAAACCAACCGCCAATACCCCCGCCGCTACCCAACCGTGCCGGCTCGCTACAGGGCGTGCCGTTTCCGAGCCGCGACCGTCAGGGAGCGGACTCTCCAACGCAATCCGCGCCTCCCCAATCGCCTGCAAGCGTTGCCGCCGGTCTTTATGCAGCATCCGTTCCAGCAACACCCGCAAATGCCTCGGAGTCCCCGCTGGCAGCGCCGCCCAGTCCGGAACATCCTTCACCACCGCCGCCAGCGTCTCCCCGGCAGATTCCCCCTTAAACGCCCGAGTCCCCGAAAGCATCTCAAACAGCACCACGCCAAACGAGAAAATATCCGCCCGCCGGTCCGCCCCCTTCCCCACCGCCTGTTCCGGGGACATGTACGCCGCCGTCCCCATGATCACCCCCGCCTGCGTCGCCCCCATCGTCAGCGTCGGCGAATTCTCCGGGGTCAACGATGCCGCCGCCGCCCGCTGATCCAGCGCCTTCGCCAACCCGAAATCCAATACCTTCACCACGCCCTCCGGCGTCACCTTGATGTTGGCCGGCTTCAAGTCCCGATGAATCACGCCCTGCTCATGCGCGTACTCCATCGCCGCCACAATCTGCTTGGCGTAAGCGATGACATCGTCAACCGCCAAAGGCCCCTTAGCGATGTGATCGGCCAGCGTCGGCCCTTCGATCAACGCCAGCACCAGCGCCCAGTCCCGCCCCGCCTGCGCAATGCCATAAATATGACCGATGTTGGGGTGGTCCAGCGAAGCCAGCAGTTCCGCCTCCCGCTGGAATCGCGCCAGCCGGTCCGGGTCCGAAGCGAAGACGGAAGGCAGCACCTTCAAGGCGACGTCTCGCTTTAACTGCATGTCGCGCGCGCGATACACCTCGCCCATGCCGCCTGTACCCACCAGGGACAGCACTTCATAGTGACCGAGTTGATCGCCTGCCTTTAGCGCCATGCGAACAATTCTACACGGTGCCGTGTTCCTGAAAAATCCGATGCCGGAATTGTCTGAACCTCGCGACGACAAGCCGAGCCGTCCGAGCGCGCAACAAAAATTGCAGAGATCTCTTTGGCCGGATGACCGTCGAGTCCTTCGCCACGAAATGTCCGGCAGCAGAGGCGTTACCATGGAGCAAGTCTGCCAATGAGCAATCTATTCGATTCTTTCCGCATCGGCCGGTTCCGGGGATTCAGAGACGTCGAATTCTCCGAATGCGGTTCAACCAATCTCTTGATCGGCGCGAACAACTCCGGAAAGTCAACTGTACTGGAAGCGCTCGCCATTTACTGTCGCCCGTTCGACAAACGGGAGTGGTTGGCGGTCCTCGAACGAAGGGAAGCCCGGAGCGGTCGCGGCGCTCGTATCGACGATCTTTATTGGCTCTTTCCGCGGGAGGCTGTCCTACGCGCAGATGCCCTCCTCCCTGCTATCTCACTCGCGGCAACCGGACTAACTCCTGTCGAAAGCCTAGAAGCGCGCGCTGAACGCGCAAGCCGTCTTCGAACCCTCCAGATTGAAATCGGTGAGGGAGAGTTTGAGGACAATGGCCAATTTGAGGAGACCGGTGTTGACATCAACGTTGCTGCCACTGCCTCCAGATTCTCATCCAGGCCTTATAGCGAGACCTTGAATTTCTGGCCGGACGGAAACTTCACGAACACTGAGGCGTCCCCAACCTATCGCGAAGTTCGCTCCCTCACGCCCTTCTCCCACCGCATTGAGCCCTTACAGTTGAAAAGGCTCACGCAAGCCGGAACGGAAGGCTGGAAACCCGAAGTACTCAAGCTCCTCGGCGACATCGATCCCGCTATTCTCGACCTCGAGATCCTCACCCCCGACGGCGTTTCCCCCTCTCTCCATGTGAACTACGCAGGTCTCGGGCTTGCCCCCATCTCCGTCCTCGGCGACGGTCTCCGCCGTGTCGTCAGTATCGCCCTGGCCGTCGCCAATCTGAAAAACGGACTCCTCCTCATCGACGAAATCGAGAGCGCCATCCACGTCTCCGCTCTCGAAACCGTTTTCAACTGGCTCACCGGCGCGTGCCGGCGAAATAACGTGCAGCTCTTCGCGACGACACACAGTCTGGAAGCCCTCGACGCCCTCCTGCCCACAGCAGGCGGCGAAATGGCTTGCTTTCGCCTAAATCGCCCGAATCATCCTAAACGTGTCGAACGGTTCGCCCCCGATCTCCTGCGCCGTCTTCGATTTAACCGCGGCCTCGACGTCAGGCAGGCCCCGTGATCTTCACTTACCTCCTTGTCGAAGGCCCTCATGATGCTGCCTTCGCCGGAAGGATTCTTCGCCACGCCGGCCTCAATCCAATCCGTTTAGCCGAACAAGTCGATGCCTTTTGGAGCCCACTCATCAAATTGCCCTTCCCGCATAGGGGTGATCTGCTAAAACGGATGCCCGTACCGTACTTCTACCAGAACAATGACGTTTCCGTCGCGATCCATGTGGTCGGTGGCGATGGTTCCTTTGCCGATACGTTACAAGAGTCGTTGGCTGTCCTCCCGATCACCCGTCTTGCCGCCGTCGGGATCCTGCTGGACACGGATTCCGAAAAGGCGCCGTCAGTCCGTTTCGACGAATTGAGAGCAACACTATTAGCGTACATTCCTGTCTGGCCTAACCAGCCAGGCGCGGTCGCGGATGGCCCACTCCGAACCGGCGTTTTCGTCCTCCCCGACAACACGTCGCATGGCACTCTCGAAGACCTCCTCCTCGAATCCGCTGCTCTCTCATGGCCCGAAACTCTTCCGCTCGCCAGGGATTTCGTTGCGAATGCCCAGGCCACCCTAACCGGTGCGGACCTCCGCGAACTTCGTAAACCGGCAGGCCTTAATAAAGCTACCGTCGCCTGTATCGGTACCCTCCTCCGCCCAGGCAAATCCATCCAAGCCTCAATCGACGACAATGGCTGGTTAGCTATTCACTCACCCCGTCAACAGAATCTCCAGACTTTCCTCAACCGGCTCATAGGCCGCTAACCGGGTCAATCCCACATGCGCCTCCTCTTACTCCTCCTCGTCGCCGCCGCCCTCGCCCAGCCGCCTCAACCCAAGTTCAACGACTACCCCGCCACCGAAACCTGGAACGGAACCAACGCCCCAGTCCTCCTCCGCACCGCCTCCGAACGCCTCTTCAAAACCAATCTCACCAATGCCGCCAAAGAACCCCCAGACTTCGCCGGTCACTTCAATTTCGCCGGCTGGGGCTGCGGTTCCAATTGCGCCGCCGGCGCCATCATCGACCTCCACACCGGCATCGTCTACCCGCCGCCCGGCAAGTCTGGCAACGAATCCGGTTGGGATCGATGGATTTTCACCCTCGGTATCGTCGAGGGCAACTTTGTGGACTACAGAAAAGACTCCCGTCTGGTTATTGTTCGGAGCCAACGTTGGGGAATCCGCGCCTACATCTGGGAAAACGACCATTTTCGAGCCCTAAATGCCCCTCCTCCAAAACCACAAGACGGTTCTCAACGCCGTGCGCTACAGCGGCAGAACCACAGCCCTCGCTCTCCGCGCGCTTCTTGAGAGCGTCCGGAAACCGGCCAGAGAAATCGCCTGCCTCAGTTCCCACGAAGCCCTCATGAACAGAGTCGGGGAACCTCACCGCCATCGGCCGCGTTGATCGCCATCGGGGACGGCCTCCGTATTCAGGCCAGGAAACTGCCCGAACTCGGCTGCAAACAGGAGTTTCTCTTCGAATTGCTCGAAGAACCGCCGCCTCGCCGCCGCCTTCTACCCCTCACCCAGTAGCCGGTACAGCGTCGATCGCGTCACGCCCAATACCTTCGCGGCCTGGCTCTTGTTCCCGTCGAAATGCTCCAGAACGGCCCGCGCGTGCCGTTGATTGAGTAACTCCAGACTGAGTAACTCAACGCCGGCGGGCGGCGCAGTTACTAACGCCGGACCCGCCTGCCGCTGGAAAAAAGGAGGAAGATCCTGCTCATCCACGAACTCGCCATA
>SHUN01000250.1 GCA_009697495.1 Bryobacterales bacterium
TAACTTTACCGGTCCATCCAACACGGTGGATTTCCGGAATCCGGCAACTTTCGGCAAACTCCTGGATGACCCCCGAACCGCGTCGCTGGGCGGCCAGGCGCTGATGAACCTGACGATGATGATCCAGTTCTAAGCTGGATTTTTATCGGCTGACTTAATCCGCCTCCCCCGCCGTAAGTGGCGCGGGAGGTGGTTTTGTATGAGCGACTATCATTGGGAGGCTCTGAAAATGCCAAATTCCGAGGATGAATAGCTGCAAGGCCATAAAGATGTGATCCACGACAAAATCGAGCGCGCGTTCGCTCAATTTGAGAATCGCGAGTTCTTCACCGCCGAGGAATCGCGAGCGGACATGGAAAAGCGTAAAGCGGCTTGGCAGGCTGACCGGAAGGTTTGAAATCTGGAGCCAGGTCGCGGAAAACAGCGTTGACCTTGTGTTTTGAAGGGCCGCTCAACTGAGGTTTCCCCCCTCTGCGGCGGCGTGCCGTTGTTGAACCTGACGGTCATGATTCAGCCCTGATCCGGATCGACCGGGATTGCTCGCCGGGCGAGGAAGTGTAAGGATGTGTGGAGTGGACGACATCACCAAACAGGGCCAGCCCGCTACTCATTCCGTTTCTCCGGGAACGGGAAATAAGCCACTGCTCGGGATCATGCGCGGCCAAATCCACTGGACAGAGGGCTGGGAGAAGCCTTTTTCTGACGACGAGGCCGACGCGTTCCTGGAAGGCCGTTATTGACGGACCACGAAGTATTCGTCTTTCGCGAGCAGTAACGATACGCTATATCCATCGTGTCACCTATTCACTCCTCCATCGATCTCTCGAAAACCGGCGCTCACTACGGCCATTTAGCCATCCCGTATTCCTATAACCTCGGCGGCTGGGCGAATCTGCATGTACCCATCGCCTCGCTGCGCAATGGCTCCGGGCCGACGGTGTTGCTGATGGCCGGCAACCACGGCGACGAATACCCCGGCCAAGTGGCAATTCTGAATCTGTGGCGCGAGTTGCAAACCACCGATATCACCGGCCACCTGATCCTCATCCCCTGCCTGAATCCGCCCGCCGCTCACGCCGCCACGCGCCTGTCACCACTCGACGGCAAGAACTTCAACCGCTGCTTTCCCGGCAATCCCCAAGGCACTCCCAGCGAGATCCTGGCCCACTATCTAACCACCGTCCTCTTCCCGCAAGCCGACACCGTCATCGACCTCCACACCGGCGGCCGCAGCCTGACCTTCCTGCCCACCGCGCACATGCATCTGGTGCCCGATCCGGTACAGCGCCGGGCCATGCTCGCCGCCACGGAAGCATTCCTCACCGATGTCGCGTTCCTCTATGCCGACGTCGCCGGCACCGGCCTGCTGCCCGTCGAGGCCGAAAGCCAGGGCAAGATCGTCATCACCACCGAAATGGGCGGCGGGGAAGTGGTCCCGGCTAGCGTTCACCGGCTCTGCCAGCGCGGTCTGCGGAATGTTCTCGTTCATACCGGCGTCCTGAAGGGAAACCTGGAAATTCGGAAGCAGCCCGTCCGCTGGGTGCAGGCGCTCGACCGGGAAGACTACCGCTTCGCGCCCGAGTCCGGCCTGTTTGAGAGCTGCGTCGAGCTTGGGGACGCTGTCAACGAAGGCGATACGCTCGGACGCATCCATTTCCTGGAACGGCCGGACCGGGAGCCGGTAATTGTCAAGGCTCACGCCGCCGGAATGCTAATCGCCGGGCGCGCGCCGTCGATCGTCAAGCAGGGCGATTGCGTCGCCTGCATCGCGCACGATGTGGACCCCTGGGTGGATTCTCAATGATTGATCGCTCCCACTTGCAACAGATTTTCCTGATCGTGCTCGGACTGCTGGCGCTCGGCGTCTGCTACGTCATCGTTGAGCCGTTCATCGGCCCAATTGTCTCTGCCGGAGCGCTGGCCATTCTCTTTTATCCGCTGTTCGCGGCTCTGCGCCGCCGCATGCCCCGCCGTCAAGGTCTCGCCGCAACCCTTACGCTTCTATTGGTCATCGCCGTGATCGCCCTTCCCGCGGCGTGGATCATTACGACAATGTCCAAGGAACTCGTCCATGCTTATTCCTCTTTCAAGACGAAGAGCGCCGCCGATGGCGGTTGGATTGAATGGATCATTCATGCCGGAAGCGGGCCGCTCGTCTACTTCGGCATCGATCCGGCCGCCGCCGATGAGCAGGTTCGCGGCTTCCTTGCCGATCGGCTCGAAACCATCAGCGGTACGCTGCTCCGGCTCATCCAGGGCGTGGTCAGCAACGTCGTTTCATTTTTGTTCAGTACCGTCGTCGCTCTCTTCGTGCTCTTCTATCTCCTGCGCGATGGGGATCGGCTGCTGATCAAAACTCGCCGACTCCTGCCGCTGCAACAGGCCGTATTTGAGCGGCTGATCGCCGAAGTCGGCCAGAGCGTGCTGGCGAACGTCTACGGCGTCGGCGCGGTGGCGCTGGTGCAGGGAACTTTGACGGGCCTGCTGTTCTTTTTCACCGGCGTGCATTCCCCGGTGCTATGGGGCGTTATCGCCGGATTCTGCTCCATGATTCCTATCGTTGGTCCGCCGATCGTCTGGGTCCCCGTGGCGCTGTCGTTCGCCATCATGGGCCATTGGGGCAAGGCGGCCATCATCGCCGCCGTTGGCGCCGGCGTCATCGGCACCGTCGACAATATTCTGCGCCCCTGGATCGTCAGCGGCCGCGTGCAACTGCACCCGCTACTGGTTTTTATTTCGCTGCTTGGCGGGGCGCAGGCCTTTGGTTTTCTTGGTCTCCTCATCGGTCCCGCCGCCCTTTCCGTCACTATTGTGATTTTTGAGTTTCTGAAGCAGGGGCTCGGGCCGAACCTCCCAGGGGAGCAGCCCGTGCCGCCCCAGGATCCCCTGGCCTCGTGAGGTTTTCAGAAATGCCAGCAGCGCCGCCGCGCCCGCCGGGTTTTTCGACCCCTTAATGACCACTCCCGCTTGCCGCAGCGACTCCGGAAGCAGGATGCCGCCCTTATCGTGCGCCAGCGTCCAGGAGGTAAGCGCGGCATCCACGTTGCCCGTCGCTGCAAACTGCATCGTCTGCCGAACCGTTTCCGCCAGGATCAGTTTCGGCTCCACCGCTGCCCACAGGCCCGCCTTTTCCAACGCTTCCTTTGCCAGTCGCCCGTAAGGCGCATGGAGCGGGCTCGCCATCGCCACCCGCTTCACTTCCGGTTTGGCCAGATCCGCCAATTGCTTGATGGCCCCGGATTTGGACCACAGCGCCAAGCGCCCAATCGCGTAAATCTGCACCGTGGCGGCGTCGCCACGTCCCGCTTGAACCAACTGTTTAACGAAAGTTTCATCGGCGGATAAAAAAAGATCGAAAGGCGCTCCCTGCTCAATCTGGCGGGCTAACTGGCCCGAAGAACCGACCGAAACGCGTAGTGTCAGTTTTTGATTTTGCAGAACTTCCCTGGTCAGTTCAGGGATAGACGGGGCGAGATCGGAGGCGGCGGCGACGAGGAGTTCCTGTGCGAATAGTTGAGTGCCTCCCACTAAACCCATGGTTGACAAGCAAGCACTCAGGTTCCATAATAGTAACGTGCGCAGTCCGGCGCCGGCGCGGCTCACTGGAGCCCCCGCCGCGAGCGCGAAATTTTCAAAGAGGTTTTTATGAGCAAAATCATCGGTATCGATCTTGGCACCACCAATTCCGTGGTTGCCGTCATGGAAAGCGGCAATGCCGTCGTCATCGCCAATCAGGAAGGTGGCCGTACGACCCCTTCGATTACGGCCTTCGCCAAGAACGGAGACCGGCTCGTTGGACAGGTCGCCAAGCGCCAATCCGTTACCAACCCCGAGAATACCATTTACTCGATCAAGCGCTTCATGGGCCGCCGTTTCAACGAAATCGCCGACGAGATGAAGCTGGTTCCCTACAAAGTTGTGCCGGGCGAGAACGGCGACGCGCGGGTGGAGATCCAGGGGAAGCGCTACGCACCGCCGGAAATTTCGTCCATGGTTTTGGGCAAGTTGAAGGAAGCGGCCGAGGCCTATCTGGGCGAGAAGGTGACGAAAGCCGTTATCACGGTGCCCGCGTATTTTAACGACGCCCAGCGGCAGGCGACCAAGGATGCGGGGCAGATCGCGGGCCTGGAAGTGATGCGCATCATCAATGAGCCGACGGCCGCGGCGCTCGCCTACGGTTTGGACAAGAAGAAGGACGAGACCATCGCCGTATTCGATTTCGGGGGCGGGACGTTCGACGTTTCCATTCTGGAAGTGGGCGATGGAGTGGTGGAAGTGAAGGCCACCGATGGCGACACGCATCTGGGCGGCGACAACATTGACGATCGGTTGATGGAATGGATCATCGCCGACTTCAAGAAGGAAAACGGCATCGATCTGTCGCAGGACAACATGGCCCGGCAGCGGCTGAAGGAAGCCGCCGAGAAGGCCAAGATTGAGCTTTCGACGTTGCTCGAAACCGAAGTGAATCTGCCGTTTATCACGGCGGACGCCACCGGTCCGAAGCACTTGGTGATGAAGCTCACGCGGATGCGGTTTGAACAGATGGTCGACGACATTCTGGCCCGCGCGATGGAACCCTGTAAGCGCGCGATGACGAACGCCAAGGTAACGCCCACGCAGATTGACGAAGTGGTGCTGGTGGGCGGTTCGACGCGTATTCCGAAGGTACAGCAGATGGTGCGCGATCTGTTCGGCAAGGAGCCGAACCGCACCGTGAATCCGGACGAAGTGGTGGCCGTTGGCGCCGCGGTCCAGGGCGGAGTGCTGGGCGGAGAAGTGAAGGATGTACTGCTGCTCGACGTCACGCCTCTTTCGCTGGGAATCGAAACCTTGGGCGGCGTCTTCACGAAGATGATCGAGGCCAATACGACCATCCCGACGCGCCGCAGCGAGACTTTTACGACGGCCAGCGACAGCCAGCCGTCCGTTGAGATCAAGGTATACCAGGGCGAACGCGCGATGGCCGCCGATAACCGGTCGCTGGGCGTCTTCCAACTCGCTAACATTCCGCCTGCTCCGCGCGGCGTGCCGCAGATCGATGTCACTTTCGACATCGACGCCAACGGGATTCTGAACGTCACGGCGAAGGACAAAGCCACCCATAACGAGCAGAAGATCACCATCACGTCTTCGTCCGGGTTGAGCAAGGACGAAGTGGAGAAGATGTCGCGCGAGGCCAAGGAAAACGCCTCCGGCGACCAGAAGCGCAAGGACGGCGTGGAAGCCCGCAACCGCATTGACGGCCTGATCTACAGTGTGGAAAAGACGCTGAAAGATCACCGCGACAAGGTGAGCGAGGACGAAGCCAAGGCCGTGGAAGTGGCGCTGGAAGAGGCCCGCAAGGCGCGCGACGAAGGGTCGCTGGAAGCCATCAACACCGCCGTCGATAAACTCACAGCCTCCAGTCACAAACTGGCCGAAGTGATGTACAAATCGACGCAGGGCGGCGCGGCGGGACCGGGACCGGAAGCCAACGGGGCCGGCGCTCCGCCGCCGCCCGATAGCGCGAAGAAAGACGAAGTGGTCGACGCCGAGTTTGTCGATGTCGACGACAAAGGCAAGAA
>SHUN01000251.1 GCA_009697495.1 Bryobacterales bacterium
TCGCTCCACGCTTCTTCCGGCATTGCTGGCGCGCCACGTAGGGACGGGCATGCCGATTCAAGCGCAAGTGCGCGACCGCTTCGATCCAGCCGTGACGATCTTTGCCAGCGGATCGCAGACGCCGCCGGCGCCGGACTCGAAAGCGGAGGCATCGGTCGGTTTGCTGGACGTAAATCGATTCGAGCCGGGCCGGCGCGGCGACGGCCGGTTCCAGAAAGGCGGCGGCCGGTTCCAGAAAGGCGGCGGCCAACGAGGGGAATTCCCCCCGCCGCCGGTGGATTTTAATCGTGGACGCTGGCAGTTGGATGTCCGCTACGCCGACGGCACGCTGGATTCCATCGTCGCGCGCATTCGCTGGCGCAATCTGGGAATTTCGGCGGCCATTTTGGCGCTGATGATGCTGACCGCCGTGCTGCTGGTTCGCTTCTCCCGCCAGCAGCAGCAGTTGGCGGAGTTGCAGATGAATTTCGTCGCGGGCGTGTCGCATGAACTGCGCACGCCGCTGACGGTGATCCGCACGGCGGCCTACAATTTGCGCGGGCGCGTGGCCGCCAATCCAGCGCAAGTGGAGCGCTACGGCACGCTAATACAGGACGAGAGCGAGAAGCTGACGGCGCTGGTGGAACAGGTGCTGCGGTTCTCCAGCGCGCGCGCCGGACACGCCGTGGGGGAGCGGGCGCCGGTAGCTCTTGAAGGCGTGATCGATGACGCCCTGCATTCGCGCCGGTTAGGCGTAACGGGGGGACGCATCGTTGTAGAAAAGAATTTGGAAGCAGGCCTGCCGCTGGTGATGGCCGATGAGTTGGCGTTGAAGCACGCGATTCAAAATCTGCTCGATAACGCGGTGAAATACGGCACGGAGAACAGCGACTGGATTGGCGTCTCGGCGCGCCGAGTTGACGACGCCGTCGAGGTGCGGATTGCCGACCGCGGCCCTGGAATTCCGCCCGAGGAGCAGGGCAATATTTTCAACGCATTTTTCCGAGGGCGCCGGGCGCAGCAGGATCAGATTCACGGAACGGGGCTGGGGCTGAACCTAGTGAAGAAAATTGTGGAGGCGCATGGCGGAAATATTCGCGTCGAGAGTAAGCCCGGCCGCGGCACGGAGTTCATACTAAGAATTCCGGCCGCGCCGGCGGAGCTACAGGATGAATTCGCGCATACTTCTGGTTGAGGACGAGCCGGGACTGGTGTTGACCGTCTCGGATCTGCTGATGAATGAGGGCTACGACGTCGACACCGCCATGGACGGCGAGGCGGGGCTGTTGAAGGCCACCAGCGAGCCGTATGATTTGATCATCCTCGACGTGATGATGCCCAAGCGCAACGGCCTGGACGTCTGCCGCGACTTGCGCCAGCGCGGGTACGACACCGCGATCCTGATGCTGACGGCGAAGACGCAAGTCGTGGATCGCGTGGTCGGTTTGAAGCTGGGCGCTGATGATTATTTAACCAAGCCCTTCGACCCCTCAGAGCTGCTGGCGCGCGTGGAGGCGCTGCTGCGTCGCGTGAAGAAAGAGGGCCGCGCGCAGGTTCGCAGTTTTGCCTTCGGCGATGTCGTAGTGGATTTTGAAAGCGGGCAAGTGACCAAGGGCGGCGTGCCCGTGCCGCTGGCCTCCAAGGAAATGCAGCTTTTGCGGTATCTGGTGGACCGCCGGGGCAAAGTGGTGACGCGGGAAGAGCTGATGCAGAACGTCTGGGAGTATCAGAGCGACGTGAATTCGCGCACCATCGATGTGCATGTGGCGTGGCTGCGGCAGAAGCTGGAGGATAATCAACAGACTCCGGTGCATATGCATACGATTCGGGGCAAAGGGTATCGCTTTGCGCCCTAACGTTAAGCCAGTGGAAAACCTCTGTTAAGAACGTTAAACTATGCCTTCCGAGCATTACCAAATCGGCGGTTCCAGCGTAGTGTCAGAGTATGAAGCACACAGGTCAACGCTGGTTTTCGGTTTGCATCGGGCTCGGGTTCGCGCTCGGACTGCTGTTGCTGGGCAATTCCGCGGCGAATTACGTCTGGGTCTCGCAGCGCATCGTGGTCGATCAGGTTCGCAAGGATCTGTCGGCCCAGGCCGCGGCGGTGGACAAGGTGCTGCAGAGCGCCCGTCCCGCCAATCGCGCCGAGGCCGTGGAATTGCTGGAACAGGTACGCGCCTCGAGCGATGGCCGCATCGCCTGGATTCAACTGCGCGACGGCCGGGACACGACGCTGGCCGAGGTTGGGATGGATGTGGAGCCGACGTTCTCGGCCGACCTGATTCGCTCGCGGATGCGCGGGCGGCAGCCGATTTTTGAAACACGCTCGACCGGCGCGGGACAAGTTCTGGTGGAGGCGTTTCCGCTACGCATGACTGCCGCCGCGGTCCGGCCCTCGGCAATCCGATTGGCTGCTTATGAGCCTGTTGCCCGGGCCACCTTCGGCGTCGTGGAGATCGCGGCGTACATGAATGGGGCGGGGAACTTGTGGCCGCTGCAGCGGAATCTATTGATCAACTCGTCGGCGGCGCTGGCATTACTGGGGTCGCTGGTGATGATGCGCATTCGCTTCAAGGCCTATGTCGCCGGGCAGTATCTGTCCCGGCAGATGGAACACGCCCGACAAGTGCAGCAGGATCTGCTGCCGTCGCCGCTGCAATCGAGCAACGGCTTTGAGATATCGGGCGCCTGCGCGCCGGCATCGGAGTTGAATGGCGATTTCTATGACGTTTTTCAAGTCCGCGACACGGGTACGGCGTTCGTCGTCGGCGATGTGGCGGGCAAGGGTGTGCCGGCGGCTATGCTGGCCGGCGTGATGCAGGGCGCGGTGCGTTCGAGCAACTGGGCGGGGTCGGGCCGTCGGCATGTGGAGGCCACGCGGCAGATCAATCAACTGCTCTGTGAGCGGGCTTCGTGCGAGCGGTACGCCAGCATGTTCTGGGGCCATTTCGCGCCGGAGTCGAATGCGTTTCGCTACGTGAACGCCGGCCATTTGCCGCCGATGCTGTTCTCCGCGGCGCAACCCGGCGAAGTGCATAAACTGACCTCGGGCGGGCCGGTTCTGGGCCTGTTGGCTGGCGCGCGATATGAGCAGGGCGAGCGGGCTTTCGAAGCCGGTGACCTGTTGGTGCTGTATTCCGATGGCATTCTGGAAGCCGCCAACGCGGCGGATGAGCAGTTCGGCGAAGAGCGTGTGCAGGCCGCTGTGCGGGCCAATTTTGCGCAGCCGGCCGAAGAGATCCGCAATCACATTCTGGCCGCTGTCCGGGAGTTCACGGGTGATGTGGAAGCCGCCGACGACCAGACGCTGCTGGTGATTCGCAAGTCCGCCGCATAGTGCGATACGCTGGCGGGAAGATGCTTTCCCGCCGCGCATACCTCTATGCAGCCGGTGCCGCCTTGGCCGCGCCGGTTCGCAAGCCGAATCTGATTGTGATTCTCGCCGACGATCTGGGCTTTTCCGATGTTGGCGCGTTTGGGGGCGAGACCGAAACGCCGCATTTGGACGGCCTCGCGAAGAACGGTCTGCGCTTCACTCAGATGTATTCCTGCGCGCGCTGCATGCCTTCCCGAGGCGTCCTGATGACCGGCTACTACTCGCAACAGTCCGGTTTCGAGCAATCGGGCAACGTCAAGCCGCCAAAGTGGATTCGCTACACGCCGCAGTATTTGAGCGAGGCGGGCTATCGCTGTTACCACTCCGGGAAGTGGCATGTGCCCACGCCGCCCGTCGCGGGCGCGGGCTTTCATCAGTCGTATTTTCTTGGCGATCAGGACCGGTTTTTTTCACCGTTGCGCCATTCGTTGAACGACAAGCCTCTGCCCGCCGTGAAGCGCGAGGAGGGTTATTACGCAACCACCGCGATCGCCGAAAACGCCCTGAACTGGCTGCGAGGCCATCAAAAGGATCATGCCGCCGCGCCGTTCTTTCTCTATCTGGCGTTCACGTCGCCGCACTTCCCTCTGCACGCGTTGCAGCCCGATATTGAGCGCTTCCGCGGCAAGTACGACATGGGCTGGGATCAATTGCGCCAGGCCCGATGGGAGCGCGCCACGCAGCGCGGCGTGGTGAAGTGCAAGCCTGCGGCGCTTGAGCCCGAAGTCTGGCCGCCGTGGAATACGAAGGCAGAGGAGCTGGCCGCAAAAATCGGCCCGGGCGAGGCGGCGCGCGCAGTTCCGTGGAACACGCTGACGCCGGAGCAGAAGCAGTTTCAGTCACTGAAGATGGCAATCCACGCGGCGATGATTTATCGCATGGATGTGGAGATTGGGCGCGTATTGGATCAGCTAAAAGCGATGGGTTCGATGGAGGACACCTGCATCGTATTTATCTCCGATAACGGCGCCAGCGCGGAACAGTTGATCCGCGCCGATGGCCACGTCACCGGCTCTGTGCCCGGCTCGGCGGACTCGCATCTGGGCCTTGGGCCGGGCTGGTCGAGCGCCGCGAACTCGCCGTTCCGGATGCACAAATCCTGGGTGCATGAAGGCGGCATTTCCTCGCCGTGCATCGTCCATTGGCCGCGCGGAATTACCGATAAAGGCAAACTGCGGCACACGCCCGCGCACTTCATCGACATTCTGCCGACGCTCGCCGATCTGGCCGGTGCCGCGAAGCCGCCGACGCTGGGCAAGAGCCTCGTTCCGGCGTTCGCCAAAGACCGCGCGATCGAGCGCGATTTTATCTTCTTCCATCACCTGGACAACCGCGCCATCCGCGTTGGCGACTGGAAGCTGGTCGCCAATGGAAAAGGGCCTTGGGAGCTGTATAACCTCAAGGCGGATCGCGGCGAGACGACGAATCTGGTGACACGCGAACCAGGCCGCGCCAAATTGATGGCCGAACACTGGGAACGGCTCAATAAAGAATTCGCTGCTCAGCGCGTTCAATAAAAATCGGCGGCGGGGATCGCTCCCCAGCCGCCGATTCGAATCGCAAACACCGAACTACTTGATCTTGGATTCGGTATCGGAGATTTTTTCACGATGCGGATCGTGGCAGCCCTTGCAGCCCCCACCCATCATCTTCATGCCAACCGTCACGGCTTCTTTGTCGTCGCCCGCTTTCGCGATGGCGGCGGCGCCGTCAATTACGCTCTTGCTCGCCTTGGTGGCGGCTTCGGAATGACGGGCATCCCAAAACGCGGCGACGGCTTTCATGGTCTCGCCCATGTCGGTCGCGTTCTTGGTTACGTCAGCACCCTTGCGGATGGCGCCCATCTGCGCGCCGAGCGCTTTCATCCACTTCACATGCTCGGGCGAGGGGTCTTCCGCCGCCGGGCAAATCGCCGCTGCCAGAAACAGGCAGGCGAAGGTCACTTTCAATGTTTTCACTATGCTCTCCTGAGGATTGAGATCGCTTCGCCGGAATTTCCAGCGTTCGTCTATTATACGGCGATTCCCTCCGCCCTTCCGTTACGCCAATGTCGCGGCTCTTTTGCGGCTATACAAGAAATACACCGCCAGTCCCAGGATCAGCCAAACGAAGAATCGGATCCAGGTCTCCAACGGCAAGCCCAGCATCAGAATGAAGCACATCACAATGCTCAAGATAGGCAGGAATGGCACCCACGGTACGCGATA
>SHUN01000252.1 GCA_009697495.1 Bryobacterales bacterium
GGCTGACTTCCTTCGGGCCTTGGCCTGGTGGAAGCCAGGAAACGTCGATGGCGAATTGGTTATTCACGGACGCTCCCAGCGGGCGAGAATTTCTTCGCGGAATGGGTCGGCTGCGGGCATCGGGTAGCCATGATAGATACCGGCTCCCTACAATTGGGCTTCGACGGGTTCTGACGAGCGCCTTCTCAAGAGGCCTCTTTAGCATCCAGGAGCGGGAAGGATGGCCCCAAAACGTTTGGGCGGTGACAGGATTTGCCGAGGCGCGGCGAACTGGGCGGTTCCAGGCCGAAGTCTCCCGGGTTTCGCTTGTGCTCGGGATTGCCGCTGTAGCGGGGCGACAGATTGGCCGCGGCGAATTTTTGCAGCCGGGCGCGGGCTCCGTTTTCGCCACAGATGCGGCGTTTGGGATTGAATGACTTTCTTCTGCGCATGGCTCGCGGAGATGTGTCTGCCCTTTAAGAATAACGCTTGCGGGCATCGGCGGTGGGCGGTGCGATAGCAAGGGGCTACGGCTATCGCATGTCTTGGCGATATCCAGGAGGCAATCGAACTTTAACTTAAGGCCTTGAAGCGGCCGACAATGCCGCTAGTGGCACGCCTTCGCGCGGAACAGCACAGTGCGCCGGATCAAATGCTTGCCTCCAGCGGTTGCGCGGCAATCTACTCATCCACAGTCTTGCATTTGGACTCGGCCATCGTGAATTCCGTTCCGTATTTGCACCGCGCCGCCAGCAGCCCAGTGGCATCGGCGATGTCGATATCGGCGATCAGCAATCCCGGCTTGCCGTAGGGTTGATAGCTGAGGAGCGTGCCGTCCGGCCGCACGACCGCCGAAGTGGTTGGCGAGCCTTCGCCGGATTGGCGAAACTCGACGACCGGTAGCCGTCGGGTTCCGTGCCGTGCCGCCCAGCGGACTGTCTCCGGATAACGCCAGCCTTCATGGCAAATGGCGACTCCGAATTTCAGTTCTCCGATTTGGAATAGGCTCCGGCCAGCGCCGGGAGAATGGGTTCCCGCCTCAGAGGGGTCGAGTTGCACCTTGTCCTGGAACCCGGCGATGGTTCCACTCTGGTCGATAACTAAGGCGGTGATGAGAAGCGCATCGTTGACCAGACCCTATCAAGGAACACCGGATCGGCAGGCGGCAATCCCATCCCGGCGCGCCGGTAGCCGGGAACGAAGCATTCAGGAAAACAGATGATTCGAGCGCCCTGGAGGGACGCCTGCGCGATCGCCTTTTCGGCCGATGGGATCGACTCCTCAGGACTCGAAGGGAATGGGAGGTTGGCAAGCGCGATTCGAAACAGATTCAAATCTCCGCCTTGAAGTAATTTTTAGGCTTCATCGGCGTTCCATGCATCCTCCGTAGTAGCGCGATTTGCCCGGTATGCGTCAAGGCATCGGCGATTGGCCCCTGAAACAGCCGCTTTTCGTCGCAGGAAAGCGGCCCGGCGGCCAGACGCGCGTCGAGTTTTTGCAACGCCGCATGGAAACGCACGATTTCGGCGTCCCAGGGCAGGGGCGTCGAAGCGTTCCATTGGTGGACGCCCTCGGTCAAACCCGCCGCCCAATCCATCAGGTCGCCCATGTGCGCCAGAATCTCGACAGGGGTTCGCACCGTTTCGCCCGCGCGAAACGTGCCGAAATCCGCGGGCGCGCCGTCGAGCGCGCGACCCAGGCGGTAAGCAAGCGTTGCCAGCGTGTGCCGAAGCATACGGGCTTATTTTAGCAGGCTGACTTCACCAGAGAGCCGCGAGGCCAACGGACTGGTCTGCCCGGCATACTTGTTGCCCGGCTTATTCCGGTAGGGCATCGACGACGGCGTGCTCAACGGCTCAAACGTGAACGAGCAAATCCGCATGCCAGGATACAGCGCGACGGCCACGCGCCCCAGATTCGACAATTCCAGGGTCGCTTTCCCGGTCCAACCGGGATCGAACAGCCCGGCGGTGCCGTGAACAATGATGCCGATTCGGCCGAGGCTCGACCGGCCTTCCAGTCGCCCCAGCACATCGTCGGCCAAGTCGAGCGATTCCATTGTGATCGCCAGCACGAAATCGCGCGGCTGGAGAATGAATGGCTCCCCGTCTTCGACGATGATGGTCCGCATCATACCCTGGATGGCGAATTTATCACGCGGGTCTATGAATGGAAAGCGGCTGTGTTCAAAAACGCTGAACTCATTTCCCAGGCGGAAATCGACGGAACAGCTCCCAAAATGATCATCGGGAAGCGGCGGATCTATCTGAATCTTACCCTCGGCGATGTATCGCCGGATATCAACATCGGAGAGGACCATTAGCCTTCCAGTTATCGCCGCGTAAGGAAAAGATTTGGTGGACGGCATGGGGTTCGAACCCACGACCCCCACGTTGCGAACGTGGTGCTCTCCCAACTGAGCTAGCCGCCCACTGACTGAGCTTCAGTATAGCAGCAAGAACAGGTAAAATGGAGTTTCGCCCACGGAACTCATGCAGGAGCCTTCATTGCAAAACACTCTCGACAAAATGCGCGCGGACTGGGATGCCCGCGCCCGCGAGAACGCCCGCTACTACGTCAACACCGCCACCGAATCGTGGACCGACGAAGCCTTCTTCGCCACCGGTGAGCGGACGGTCGCCGAAGAAATTCTTACCGATATGACCAACATTTGCCAGGGCCGGGAGCCCAAGCAGATGAAGGTCCTGGAGATCGGATGCGGCGCAGGGCGGGTCACGCGGGCGCTCGCCAACTTGTTTGGCGAAGTCCACGCGGTGGACGTTTCCGGGGAAATGGCCGACCGCGCGAAACGCGCTTTGGAAGGCCATCCCCACGCTCACGTGTATCAAAACAACGGGATGGACCTCTCCATCGTCCCCGGCGAAAACTTCGATTTCGCCTTTTCCACGATCGTTTTCCAGCACATCCCCAGCCGCGACGTCATCGAAAATTACGTGCGCGAAGTTTCGCGGCTCCTCCGTCCTGGCGGCCTCTTCAAATTTCAAGTCCAGGGCGATACCACGTTCAAGAGCGCCGAAGACGATACATGGCTGGGCGTCTCCTACTCCGATGACGAAGCCGTCGGGATGGCGAATCGCTGCGGTTTTGAACCCCGTTACCGGCACGGAGCGGGGGAACAGTATTTCTGGCTCTGGTTTTTTAAAAAATAGGGCTGGTTATTCAGATCTGTCTATTCGCCGCGCCGCCCAGTAATTGCGCATGCGCGCTGATACGTCCTGGCGCTCCAGCGGACCCATGGATTTGCGTCCGCGTTTTCGCTTTGGCGCTCCGGGCCCGTTGGTTCGAAGGTGCTGCTCCAGCGAGGCGATCACCCCGTCAATTCGTTCTTTTTCGTCGTAAAGTTCGCGAATGGCCTTCTGCAGGTCCATGGGGGGCGCTCCGGTAAACAAACCAATGCCCCCAGCTGAAATTGCCGCGGTACCCATGCGGTACCCATATAGTGAGGATTTCACAATTAGAATAGCTGAATCCCGTTCCGAACGGTACAGCCCAAAAGTACCGATTTTGCTATTTTCGCTAGCGAAGGATAAACGGCCAGTACGGTACAGTTTTGTACCCATAGCTCGCCACCAGCGCCCAAACGATTCCGCCGGCGATACCCGCCACGGCCAGCAGTATTACCAATATCGACAGCCAGGGGAAGCTCTTTTCATCCCGGCGCAATTCCAGTAAATACGCCGCAAAGACGCCGACGAAGTACAGGATCACCATCGGCACCGAGAACAGCATCAGGTTAAATACGTCCGGTGTCGGCGTGATAATTGCGGCCAGGATGACAATGATGAGAATCGCGTAGCGGGAATTGGCGATCAGGAATTTGGCGGTCACAATCCGCAACAGCGCCAGGAAGAAAATGATGATGGGCAGCTCGAATACGATCCCGATGCCAAGAGTCACGTTCACGAACAGGTCGAAATAATCGACCATGTTGATCGCCGGTTCCACGTTGATGTCGCGGCCGATCCCCAGCAGGAATTCCAGGCCGAAACGGAACGCCACGAAATACGCAAACAGTCCGCCGAGAACGAACAAGCCGGCAGTGCTGAGGACCACCGGGCCGGCGAACCGCTTTTCTTTTTTGTACAATCCGGGCGCTATGAACGACCAAACCTGCCACAACACCCACGGAGAACTCAGAAAGATTGCCGCCAACAGCGGCAGCTTCATGTAAATAACCTGGAAGGCGTCCATCGGCGAAAGCTGCTTCAAGGTTGGCGCATAGCCCAAGGCCTTTAACGCCGTCGCAGCCGGTTCACTGACCGCTCTCCACATCTCCGGAGCGAAAATCAGCGCGCCTGCAAACGCAATTCCAACCCCTATTAGTATCGAGACGATGCGTTTCCGAAGTTCTTCCAGATGCTCCAGGAAGCTCATTCGCAGCATCCCGTCGCCGTCCTCTTCGTCTTCTTCATCCTTGGCCGCGGGCGGCGTGACTCCCCCGCCGCCGTTCGAAGAACTCACAGGCACCACCGCCGTCGACTCCCCGCCGGTTGCCGCTACGCCATAAGACTGCCCTGTATAGGGATCGTCATGATGGGACTCGTCGCTGCGATAGTGCGCGTCGTGGTCGTGGTCAGTCGTTTGTTCATAGCTGGTATGAACAGAATCCGCCCCGGAAGAAGCTTGAGGCTCCCCGTTTGTCGGGACATGCGTGTTTTCTACAGGGGTCTCCCTGTTCTTATCTTCCGGGACGGACATAATACCTACACAATCAACCGGCGACCGGTTTCGCAGTGTCCGCGGGGGTTGTGCCCTGCGCCACCGTTCCTTCGGGAGCCTGCGCCGTCACAGCCGCCGCATCGGCCGGCGCTGGGGCCGGGTTCGTCGCGTCTGCTATCACGGTCGTTTGTTCAGCGCCCTGAATTGCGGGTTCGCCTACAGTTGTGGAGGGGGTTGCCGTCGGTTCCGACGTGCCGGAGTCGTAAGCTCCGTAGTCGTAATAAGAGGAATCATCGTAATTGTTGATCTTATCGTGGTACTCTTCCGCGGCTTGTTTGATGGGAGCTGTCTCCTTCTCAATCTGCTGCATCTCGTGATCCCACGTTGATTTCAATTCCGACGACGCTCGACGGAATTCGCCCATAGCTTTGGCCACTGTCTTCCCCAGCTCCGGTAGCTTCTTGGGGCCAAAGATCAGTAAGGCCAGGAGAAAAATGACCACCATCTCCTGTGTTCCTATCGGCATGTAATGGAACGACCTCCCGTGCGGTTAAGTTCAAGCTCAGGATATCACAGCGCTTCATGGAAGCCCTTTTTGCTGCCGTCGATCCGTATAGAATCGCTATATGATCGTCCTCGCCCTGGCCGCCCCGCTGTTCCAAATCGAACACCTCGCCAACGCGGGCGGCCTTCTCCGCCGCCATTCAACGGCATCTCGAATCCAATCCCCGCGCCATCGCCAGCGGTCCGCCTCAAGTTGCACGCCTGCTAACCGGTCCCTGCGCCTGCTCTCTGTTACCCGGCCAGACCCGCCAGTCCGGCACCATCCGGACGCCGCCCTCACCATTCAAAAGCCTGACATTGTCGTCGCGCCCTGGCGGTTCGCCCTCACGATGCGCG
>SHUN01000253.1 GCA_009697495.1 Bryobacterales bacterium
CATGTTCTCTACTCTCATCGGCCGCTAGAACGAATCCTTGAGGTGCATTTCACTTTTTAGGAATCTATCGATCTTCCCCACCAGTACGTCGTGGGTTCGCGCTTCCGCCGCCTCGAACAGCACCCAGGTAGAACTCACCCGAAGCCGGATCTCCCGTCTATGATGCTCCAACGTCAACTCCAGCTCCGCAGACGCAAACCGCGATAAATCAGCGCGAACGGAATCCTGTGGTTGTCCCCGTTCCACCAGCGCCAAAAATGAGTTCGGGCTCCACCGGAATAGCAAATCTTCCTTTTGCAAGTGATTTCGCAGATAGTCGGCAAAAAACTGTATCACTACGTCCGTCGCCTGCGATCCGAAGCGGCTATTCACCAGGGAAAGCCGGTCCACCGGCAGCACAGCGGCATACATATTCTTCCGGCTCCGCGCCTGTACTAAGGCGTCTTCAGCATCCGCGCGTCCCGGCAGCTTGGTCAACAAGTCCCGCATCAACGGCACTTTCTTGGCACCCGGCACAGCCGTCGTCACTTCCGCAATTCGTTGCCGCGTGTCGGAAACCCCGCGCTGCAGAGAATGGACCGTCAAAGAATTCTGCTCCCGTTGCCGGAACGCCTCATCGCGAACCATCGCCAAGCAATCGGCCAGATCCTCTTTCAAGTTTAGCAAATCGGTCGAATAACTAATCTGTTCAATTCTCCTCTCCACTTTGCTCAATTGGTCCACCGCCGTCCGGCTGGCCGTTGAAATGCTGGTCACCGTCGCGGTCAGCATGCCCATCATCGCCGCCAGTTCGCCACTCTGCACCTGCAGAAACCGGTTCGTGTGATGACAGTATTCCTCGAACGTCCGGGTGGATTCTCCCGCCACCAGCAGTACTTCGAAAGCCTCCGACGCCGTCGCCACTCGTTGCTCTAACATCAGCAGCGTGCTCTGGAATCGCTGTGCTTCCAGTTCCTCGCCTCTTACAACGTGCAACCGCATTGACCGTAATAACAACTGGCTAAGTTGCAATAGGGCCGCCGTTAGCTCCGCCGCGGAACTCTCCCAGTGTTTCTTTAAGGAAAGGAACATCTTCGCTCCATCCCTCTCATATCGGAAGGCGAGAGAAGAAAACGAGGGATTCTTACCGCGCCGCTGTTAAAAGCGCGAAAAATCCAGCGCCCACCGCCGCCGGAATCAGGAACGCGATCAGCGCCCGCGTCCACCGGCTTCGCGCCCACCTCGGTAGCGACCCCCGCACAACCGCCGCCGGCGCCGTCCGCAATCGCCGCCGCATCGTTCCGCCCGTTCCTCGCAACGCCGAGTGCTCCCCGCGCAACAGCTTCAAAATTTCATCCCGCCCACGCTGGTCGGCTATCAATATCGTTGCCGCCATCGACGAATTCATCGTGCGCTGCAGCGCCTGCCTTTGCTCCGGCTTCATTTCCGCCCGCGACTTGTACACGCGTGTTCGGCCTTCCGTCGCAATCAATATTGTGGATGTCCGAAATGTCTTTATTTCCAAGCTACACCTGCTACTTGATGACGGACGCCGCCCCGGCGGCGTTGCGGCTGGCCGAATACACGCCCGCCTGATCCAGGATAACTTGAATGAAGCCCAAAGCCGCTTTCGACAACGCTTTATCCTTGCGATAGATCAATCCCAGCCGCCGGTCCATCGGCTCCGGCCCCAGCGGGATCGCCAGCAGCTTGCCTTCCCTCACCTCATCGGCGCAATTCGACGCGGCCAGGAACGCAATTCCCAATCCTGCCATTACAAAGCGCTTCATCATCTCAGTGGAGTCCAATTCCATCGAAATATTCAAGTGGTCCTCGCTCGGCTCCATCCACGCGTTCAGCCGCGCCCGCGTCGTTCCCGCTCGCGGCAACAGTAACGGATGCGCCACGATGTCTTCGCACGCAATCGACCGCGCCCCGGCCAGCGCGTGGCTTGGCGGAACAATACACTTCATCTCATCGGTGTGAATCAACACCACTTGCAACTTCTTTTCTTGTATAGGCAACTGGCAGATCCCGAAATCCGCCAAATTATCCACCACCGCATCCACGATCCTCGCCCCAAATGACCGATCCACTTGTAACTGCACATTCGGGAAAAGTCCCTTGTACCGCGAGAATACCTCCGGCAGCACATATATACATGTCGCCTCGTTCGCCGCGATCACCAACTCCCCTCGCGGCACACGCTCCAACTCGTTGATCGTCTCCTGCGCCTCCTTTCGCAATTTCAGTATTTGTTCCGAGTACTCCGCAAATATCTTCCCCGCCATCGTCAACGAAATCCGCGTCCCCAATCGCTCAAATAGCGTCGTGTTTAACTCTTGCTCCAGTTGCCGGACCTGCGCCGAAATCGCCGGCTGCGTCCGGAAACACGTCAACGCCGCCTTTGAAAAACTTTTTAGGCGGACGATTTCCAGGAACGTGTGGAGTTGATCCAAATCCATGGCGCGTCAATAGCGAAAGGGGCTCGTTCGAATTGTAACGTACTGCTCGACTGGCGGTATCCTAAGCATATGAGACTTGGAATCGATTTCGGCACAAACCGAATCGGAATGGCCTCGCGGGCCACACAAACCATCCCGAAAGCAACCGCCGCCGCCGGCCTCAACACTGCTATGACCCCGTGAACCAATCCATGCTGAAGCCCTCTCTCAACTGGCTCCTAATATTTGTGCCAATTACCGTCTGGCTCCATTTCGCGCAGCCAAACGCCCATACGCAGACGTTCCTTTGTGCCTGCGTCGCTATTCTTCCGCTTGCCGGATGGCTCGGTAAAGCAACGGAAAATCTCGCCCATCACACCGGAGAAGCCGTCGGCGGCCTCCTCAACGCCACCTTCGGCAATGCCGCCGAGATGATCATCGCCATCACAGCCCTCCGCAGCGGCCTTTACGACGTTGTCAAAGCCTCCCTCACCGGATCCATTATTGGCAACGTCCTGCTCGTCGGCGGCCTTTCCATGCTCATGGGCGGCGTCAGGTACAAGACGCAAACCTTTAACCGCATGGCCGCCCAGAATCAGGCGACCATGCTCCTCCTCGCCGCCGTTTCGCTCATCCTCCCCGCGGCATATCACTATCTCGCCGGACCCGCGGGCGCATCCCGCGAAGGCGCGTTGAGCATGGAAATCTCCATCATTCTGCTCGTTGTCTATGCTCTCAGTCTGGTCTTCACCCTGATTACCCACAAGCAACTCTTCGGCGGCGAGGGCCGCGAGGCCATCGGCGGAGAGGCACAACCCTGGAGCGTCCGCAAGTCCATCGCCGTCCTCGCCGGCGCCACCGCTTTGATCGCCTGGATTAGCGAGATCCTCGTCGGCTCCGTCGAACACGCCGCCCAGAGCTTCGGCATGACCAGCGTCTTCGTCGGAGTCATCGTCGTCGCCATCATCGGTAACGCCGCCGAACACTCCACCGCCATCCTCGTCGCCCGCAAGAATCGCATGGATCTCGCCCTCGGCATCGCCATCGGCTCCAGCATCCAGATCGCCCTCTTTGTCGCGCCCGTCCTCGTGCTGCTCAGCTATTTTATCGCTCCGTGGCCAATGAATCTGGTCTTTACTCCAGCCGAAGTCATTGCCGTTACCCTCAGCGTCTTAATCTGCGCGCAAACGGCGAACGACGGCGAGTCAAACTGGATGGAAGGGGTCCAGTTGCTCGCCGTCTATGCCATTCTGGGCTTGCTGTTCTACTTCCTGCCGGAGACTCGGGTTAAGTAGCGCGTTGGCCGGATGTATGTCCGCTTGCACTCGGCCGCGCCCCCCGCCGATTTGTATACAATGCGATCAACAATGTCTTTTCGCTTAGTCTCCATCCTTCTTTCCTGCATCGCTACCGCCCTCGCTCAAACCCAGTCCGCCTCCCTCCGCGGAGTCGTTCAGGACTCCTCCGGCGCCCTCGTTCCCAACGCCCAACTCACCCTCATCAACATCGATCAAAACCGCCCCTGGAGCGCCGCCTCCAATGAATCCGGCGCCTATACGTTTTTCCAAATTCCTCCCGGCAATTACCGCCTTCATGTCGAGGCCAAAGGCTTCAAACGCTTCACCCGCGAAGGCCTTATTCTTCAGGTCGCCCAGGTCGCCGAAATCATCATCCCCATGGAACTTGGCTCCGTGAATGAAGTTCTCCTCGTCACCGCCGAAACCCCGCTGCTCGATACCGCCAGCTCCAACCTCGGTGAAGTTGTCAACTCCCTCACCAGTGAAAACCTGCCGCTCAACGGCCGAAACGTATTGCAACTGGTCGCTCTTACCCCAGGCATCAACGCCAATTCCTCCTTCCGCAACGCCGGCCAGGGCGGCGGCAGCATTACCGCCGTCGGCTTCTCCGCCAATGGTGGACGTAACGTCTCCACCGCCGTCATGCTCGACGGTTCGCCCCAGGAAGTCATGGGCTACAATCAGCCCGCCTACGTCCCCTCCCCCGATGCTATGCAGGAATTCAAAGTCCAAACCAATTCCATGTCCGCCGAATACGGCCGTACCGGCGGCGCCGTCGTCAACATGGTCCACCGCTCCGGCACCAGCGCATTTCACGGCGTGCTCTACGAATTCCTGCGCAACAACGCCTTCGACGCCAATAATTTCTTCAGCAATCTCAATGGCCGCCCCAAAGCCCCCTTCCGCTACAACCAGTTTGGCGCTACCGCCGGCGGCCCGCTCACCCCCTCGCGGAAAACCACATTCTTTTTCATTAACTACGAAGGCATCCGCCAAATCAACCCCGGTTCCGCCACTTTCTCTGTCCCCACCGCCCCAATGCGGCAAGGCGACTTCTCCGCCGTCAACGGCGTCATCTACGATCCCGCCACCATCAACGCCGCCGGCGAACGCCTCCCCTTCACCGGCAATCGCATCCCCGCCGCCCGCTTCGATCCCGTCGGGCAAAAGATAATGTCCTTCTACCCCGCCACGAATCGCGCCGGCTTAATCAATAACTACTTTTCCCAGGCCGGAAGTAACACCGCCCGCAATAACATCTCCACTAAGATCGACCGCCGTATCTCCGATCGCCAGAACTTATTCGGACGCTTCTCCTGGGAGAGCGGTACCTCTAACAACGCCAATCACTACAACAACGCCGCCACCGGCTCCCCCGGTTTCAACGGCGTCCGCAACAAAAGCGGCACGCTCGACGACTCCTACATGCTCGGCGGCTGGATTTTCCACGGAAACTACGGCTATTCTTACCATGCGAACCCTCGCGGCCCGCTGGAGAACACCATCACTTCCACTGCCTTGGGCTTCCCCCCTGCCGTCCAGGCCGCCGCCCAATTCCCCATCTTCCCCACCGTTTCCGTTACCGGCTATAGCCAACTCGGCCCCGAATCCAGCTATATCATCGGCAATAAGTTCGAGACACATACCTGGACGGGCGACGCCTCTCGCCTGGTCGGTACGCATACCATCAAAACAGGCGGTACTTATAGGCTCAATCGCGCCTCTAACTTCCGTCCCAATAATCCCAACGGCAGTTATTCATTCAATGACGGCTTCACCCGCCGCTTCTTCA
>SHUN01000254.1 GCA_009697495.1 Bryobacterales bacterium
CCAAACCTTTTTCGCCGCCGGCACTTTGCCTGAGAAGGAGTAGCCCAGCGATATGACCACCAAAGAAACGCTGCACGAGCTCGTTGACCTGTTGCATGACGATCAAGCCGACCTCGCTCGAATGTGTTTGGGGGACCTCGCTGATGCGGCCGATTCCGAAGGCCCCTCCCTCGACGCGGCGACCCTAGCCTCGTTGGACCGTGGACTAGCTGACGCCGCCGCTGGGCGGATAAAACCGATCAGCCAATACGAGCGCGACCGCGGAATGTGAATTACCGTGTCGTAATTGCCCACGAGGCCGAAAAGGTATTGAACCGCCTTGACCGTCCAACGTAGCAACGTATCCGCACGCGGTTCAGGCAACTCGCCGTCGATCCCTTCGATCCCCGATTGTCGGCTCCGCTGACCGAACGCGCCGGTGTCCGCAAGTCTCGAGTTGGCGGTTGGCGTATCCTGTTCATTGTCGACCGCGAGGCGAGAGTGCTCACCCTCCTAACCGTGGATACCCGCGGACAGGTCTACAAGCACTCCCAAATTTCGACGTCTTAGCGACGAACCCCGGCAACTCCAGCGGCCACCAGCGCGTCGGCTTCGCCCTTCCCGCCATCCAATTGGCCGCGCCAAGCGCGGCTCCATCGGCATCTCCTGGAACAAGTCCGAAAAGTCGGAAGTCCTCACAGGTGCCGGTGTCGCCAATGGCCACGCCGAAAAGCCCGGTGTCACATCCTCGCCATCAACCGCAAGAGGATCAAGAACGGCAACATGAAATGGTTGCCATCGTTGCCGAACCCCCCGTCGACCGAGGCGGCAAGAAGCTCGACCTGACCGTACTCGTCCAGGACCGCGTCGAAGTTTTCAAGGATGACGAACGCTTCGCCCGTCACCGCGATGAGATCGAAATCCCCACGAAGGTCGAAGGTTCCCCCGCCAAGTTCGGCATCTCCATCCGCTCCATGTCGGCCAGCGAGAAGGAGACTCTCAAACTCGGCGCCAAGTTCGGCATCTACCTCACCAGAGTCGAGGAAAACTCCTTCGCCGCCGAAATCGGCATCCAGGAGAAGGACGTGATCATCAGCGTCAACCGCCAGCCGGTCACCTCGCTCGACGATCTCCGCAAAGCGCAAAGCACGCTAAAACCCGGCGACGCCGTGGCCTTCCGCGTCATGCGCCCCCTCCCCGCCGCCGCCGCTAACCGCAAATCGACCGAAGCCCCGTACCAGACGTTTTTCGCCGCCGGCACTTTGCCTGAGAAGGAGTAAACCGTTAACAAACCCAAGGGGAAGGGCTTTCCGCGAAAGCGGAAACGCAACAGCAGAAGCAACACGCCCACCGCACAATCGAGCGTCTGGCCCCGGAAAAGCTCTCCGCCGTCGTCGGCCTCCTGGCAAATTTTGCTCGATCCTTTCGACCTTGCGCTGGCCACCGCCGAGATCGACGACGAGCCCGTCACCGAGGAAGAACGCCGCCCACAAGCAGACAACTTTTCCCCGTTCCCTTTCCGCCCAGAACTTTGCCGAAAATCGTCTCGATCCGCCGGAATACCCGGAGGCTCGTTTGGTTCGCTGCGTATCCTCGATCATCAGGACAGACCCTTCCACCGCCGCCGTCGAGAAACAGGAACTGACCAGTTTTCTCACAATCCATGACCGCCCAAGGTCAATTGCCAGAATGTCAGCGGCGCTGAACTCCGCACTTCCCAAAAATGCCGTTCGAAACTCATAGCCAGGCGAATCGACTCAGGGAAAGTCGATATTGGCCCTCATCGTGCTCTCATTGACGTGATCGAACCGGAAATCTTAGATCAAATCGGAATTCCAGTCTGACAGATAGCATCACGGAGGAAAATCAAATGAGAGCGCTGCGTATCTTTTCGGTATCGGCTATGTTATTTGTTGGCGGCTGCAACTTAGGCCCACAACCGCCTGCCCCGGCAGGACCGGCAGGACAGCCGGGCCAGACCGGGCAAACAGGTCAACCAGGCCAGCCAGGCGAGCCAGGGCAAACGGGTCAAGCTGGACAGACGGGCGATACCGGACAGAAGGGTCAGACCGGCGAAACGGGCAAAGCCGCGCCGTGCCCGGCCGGACAGCATCGTTCTACTTCCGAGTCGGGAAAAGCGATTTGCGTGCCGCACTAGGCGGAACGGAGTTGTGAGGAAGTCCTCCTTGTGCCGAGATGAGATAAGCTCTGCCATCGGCGGGCGGGCGGCGACTTCGGCGACCTTCCGCTCCGCCTGTTCACCCGTCTCCCCGACCGAAGTATCGCCGTCAGCTTCGGCCCCGCCTCCACGGTTCCTCCGACAGCCATGGGGTTCGCCGAACGCTTACGATGCAAGACACGAGCCCTGAGATTTCTGACGCCTTCCTCCGGCGCGCGGCTTTGTTACGTGGACAGCAGCGGCTCGTTTACGCTCGCGGCTCGGTAACGGTGGCGCATTCAGGACGTGATGGCTTCGTTGAGTGAACCCTGGCGGTAGCCTTGGAGATCCAGCGTGACGTAATGGAAGCCGAGGGGCTTGAAGATTTCGACAAATTTGGCGGCCATTTCTGGCTCTAGCGCCTTGGCGAGTTCTTCGACGGCGACTTCGATCCGGACAAGATCGCCGTGGAAGCGGGTACGGAATTGGCGGAAGCCGAGTGCTTTCAGCGACTCCTCGCCGTCTTCGACGGTCTTGATCCGCTCTTTCGTAACTTCGGTGCCGTACGGAATGCGGGAACTAAGACAGGCGGCGGCGGGGCGATCCCAAGTGGGGAGGCCGGCCAGGCGGCTGAGCTCGCGGATTTCCGATTTGCGGAGGCCCGCTTCGACGAGCGGGGCTTTGACGTTGTGGGCCAGCGCCGCGCCTTGGCCGGGACGCCAATCGCCAAGATCATCGACGTTGACGCCGTAAACGACGTTGGCGACGCCGCGTTCTGCGCAGACTTTATCGAGGCGGCTAAAGAGTTCGTCTTTGCAGTGGAAACAGCGGTTTTTGTCGTTCTTGATGTAGTCGGGATTATCGAATTCGAAGGTTTCGATATATTCGTGGCGGATGCCGAATTGAGCGGCGAAGTCTTCGGCGTCGCGTTTGTGGGAAGCGGGGATGGAGGCGGAATCGGCAGTGATGGCGACGGCGTTGGGGCCCAGCGCCTGGACGGCGGCCCAGGCGAGATAGGCCGAATCGGTCCCGCCGGAATAGGCGACGATGACCTGGCCCATGTCTTTCAGGATTTCCAGCAGGGCTGCCTGCTTGAAGCGGAGATCGGGCTCGTTGATTGGGGGCGGGACAAGTTGGACGAGCGATGCCATAGAATTGATTATACGAACTATATTCGGTGGCCTCATCTCGCATTACCGAATCACCGGGGAGCTTGGTTCCGGCGCGAGGCGAAGACGGCGGCGTCCCTGGACGACCGGAACATCTGTATGGTGCATGAGATCGGCGAAGCCAACGGGCAGATTTTCCTGGAGATGGGCTACATTGACGGGCCGGAGTTGGGGGCGAAGATCAAGGAGGCCCGCTGCCATTGGACGAGGCGCTGCGAATCGCCATTGTGGCTGAGGGGCTTCGCGCGGCGCATCTGCGCGGGATTCGCTGCACACTCCCGCATTACAAAGAGTGAGTTTGGCGAATGGCCGGTCTGGCTGCCTGACAACCGGCGGATACTATTCGTGGCGGATGGGAAGTCGTTCCACGTCGCCGTACTGGGTCCGCCGAGGCTGACGCGCGAAGGAAGGACGGCGCATTTCTCGCGTCGCGTAACGGAAGCGGATATCTGGATTTTCACGTTGCGATAAGGGGATGTAAATAAACTCTAAGCGGCGTACACCTTGGACGGCTTACACTAGTCGAAGAGAAATATGTTTAGCTTCCGCCGAGGGTTCTCCTCGCTCCCCTTCCAAGTTGCACTGGTTGCCGGCCTTTATGGGCAGGCTGTACCACAGACGCCGGCTCCGGCAAAGCCGACGCAAACCGGTTCGGCATCGGTGTCGACGGATTTGAAAAAACGCTCCTACGTGAAACGGATATCGGTTGGCGCGACGCTGTCGGTGCTGGCGCAGGTTCCGTTATTGAACGGCGGGTTTTCAGAAGCGAAACCCACTTTTATTCTGAATTCGACGACGGCGGCGGGGGGGTATCAGGTCGGCTGGGGCGGTAACGTGCAGGTTCGGCTGCCGAACAAATTCGCGGTTGCAGGCAGTTTGCTGCTGCACAAGTCGGGGCATGGATCGACGATCGACACGTATGTGGGCACGGACAACCCGAACACGCCGCTTGACGACCGGGCGCACACGACGGTGGAAGAAGCGTCGATTGTGAACTACTGGGACTACACGTTGATGCTGCGGCGGTACACGAAGGACCATGAAGCGGCCGGGCACCGGGCATTTTATGGCGGCGGGTTCAACTTCCGCGATGTCCGGAAAATCCGTTCGGAAAGGGAGACGACGCTGGGGGCGACGACGACCCACGATACGAAGCCGATTCTGCCGACGCGGGACATTGGGCGGGGAATCACGGGCTCGGTGGGGGCGCAGTTTATGGATGATTTCGGAGTGAAGCTGGTGCCGGAGTTCCGGTACACGCGGTGGCTGCAGCCGTCGTTTAACTCGCAATCGACGTTGGCGCGGAAGAATCAGTTTGAGGCGATTGTTTCGATAACTTTTTAGTACCACGCGCCGGGTCTAATCCCCCCGCCTTTAGGCGGGCTGCTTTCAGCCACGGTACTTCGGAGTGAGTTGAGGCCGGGGATTGGCGAACTATGTCCGGGGCGTTTTTCCAGAGCCGTGGCGGCACTGTGGGGACTCGGCCTTGCAGCGCGTTGCCACTGCGAGCGTCCGGTCCAGCCTTCTTGCGGCTTTAGCCGCGCCCTGCGACTTTCAGTCGCCAGCCAACCCCACCGACTTCAGGCGGTGGTTGTTTAGTTTCATGTAAACTTTACATTCTCGATTTGGGCGGGCCGCGTCCCAGTACTATGAAGCGATTGGGGATGGCTGGGTTGATTTGCCTGCGGCTGGCGGCGCAGGACGCGGTGGTATTCCGGAGCGACACGACACTGGTGCGGGTGGATGTTCAGGTGTTGGACGCGGGCAACCGGGCAATATCGGGATTGGATGCCGAGGCGTTTGTGCTGCGGGAGCAGGGGCAAGTCCGGGCAATTAAGAATTTTGTGCGGGAAGATCTACCGATTGATCTGCTATTTCTGATTGATGTGAGCGGTAGTATGCGTCCGCATGTGGAGAGGATGGCGGAAGCGGCGAGACGGGCACTGCCGTCGTTGCGGCGGGAGGATCGGGTAGCGGTGATGGTGTTCGACCGGCAGAGCCGGTTGCGGATGCCGTTTCGGCCGGGGCCTGGCGAAGCGCAACGGGAGTTCGAGAATTTGTTGCGGAGCGAGACGTTTAATGGCGGAACGGATATTACGCGGGCGCTGTTTGATGGGGCGCAGTTTATGAAGCGCCAGGCGCGGAAGGATGCGAGGCGGGCAATTGTGTTGTTGACCGATGACG
>SHUN01000255.1 GCA_009697495.1 Bryobacterales bacterium
CCCAAGCCCTCCGGCGTCAATGTCCCGGCCGCCGTATCGAGCACGAAGCTGTAAATCCCCTTGCTGTCTCCCTTGGTATAGGTCCCAACGTAGACCCGGAACTTTCCCCCGGCCGCCTTCACCGCCAATGTTCCCGCACCCAATAAACCGGCAAATTCTCTTCGCGTAAGCATATGCATCTCCTGATCTTAGAACATCCGCTCCTGCTTCCGAAGTGTTCCGAAGCTGCCGATGTTCGCCACCGAGAACGATACCAGATACTGGTTCTCGTTGCGAGTGCCAAAACTGAAACGCCGGTGCTGGATGGATAGCCCGCAGCAATCGGAATTGTAGCTGACTTCGGTAGTGGCATATTGCAAAACATTAATACGGTAGTCGTAAACGGCATTAAACCCCGCCCTCCACCCTGGCTTCCCTTCAACGCCATACCCGACGCGAGCCAACAGTTGGTTCGCATTTGGGGAGAGGCCAGGCGCCCCGCGAACCTGATTATGCCCGACGGCGCCGCTGTATTTTTCTTTGAGGCGGAAATCGGCCGTCACCGACGAATTGGATACGCGCGGAAAGAGCGGGTCGTAGTCGGTCCGCCATTCCACCGCCGTGCTGGGAAGCGGTTTCAGCCGAAGTGCCGAGACAATCGGCGAGTAATTGCGCGGTCCGTTGAAGAACGCGTACCCGGTCAATCCAATTGTGGAGGCGAAAACATTCCGCTGGCCGGCCACTACCGCACCGCCAAAAGTGGGGTCAAAGTAGCGGCGCTGCCAGACTTGCCATGTCAAAATTTCTTCGATTTGGTCGCCGCGCTTGGCAAAAATGCGGTTTATAAGCGCGATTTCGCCCTCAGAAGTGCTGTTCAAAATGTCAATTTCGTCCAATCGGAGCGTCTCACGGAAGCGCTTGACGCCGTCAACACGGCGAAACGCCAGCCGCGGTTCGATGACATGCTTCAATTTGCCACCGATCCATTTTGGAGCGTCGAACACCTTTTCTAATGATGGAGTTACAATGTCAAACTGAACGTCCGACGCGAAGCGAGCCAGGTTCTGACCGGAAACCTGAAACGTCTCGGCATCGCGGCGCGAACCGTAGGCTGTCCCATGAAGTGTTATCGAAGGAAGTATCCGGAAACCTTTGAAACCAATGGCTGTTGAAAGCCTTGGTGCAGCGTCCAATCGCTCCGTGAAGGATCTCGTTTCAAACAACAATTGCCGCCGCCGGAAGAATCCGGCGCTCGATTCCATCGAAAACCAGATCGGCAGTACCTTTTTGCTGATTTGCCGGTCCCGTGCGAAAAATTCGAAACTCGGAAGCTTGCGAATAACGATCTGATCGACCTCCCGGCTGCCCTGAAAAAGCTGGTGGCGGGAGATCACGCCGTGGAAGGAATACGATGACCAGGACTTGGAAACATAGCCGATCGAGTTCACTTCGGAGAAGATCGCCTCATTAAAGCTTTGCGTGAAGGCTTGCCTGAAAAGAAAGGAAGACAAATAGTTTATGTTCGCAAAGCCTTCCCAGCCGCGGCCGATTTCGGACTTCGCGGAGATCTTGTATTGGTAACCGCCCTCTTTGAATCTGGTTCCGTCGCCCTGGAGCCGTCCCCGGTCCCTGACACCGTACAACGAAAATCCGAACTCTGTTCCGGCTCGGGGCTTGCCACGGAAATCAATCTCATGCGACGTCCCGCGAGCGGTAAATAGGCGGCCCCGGTACATCGCGTCGTAACTCCGGTTGATGGCCCAGAAATAGCCGCCGCCGATAATCGTACCCAGGCGAGTGCTGCGTCCGGCGTTCGGCGTGAGGAAGCCGCTGCGGCGTGGTTCTTCCTCCAGCGACTTATAGAAAACTGGCGTGTATAGAACAGGTACACGTCGAACCTTAAAGTAAGACTTGTAGGCCAGTGCCCGGTCGCCGGGGATTATGTCGAACTTCGGCCCGGTGAGTCGCCACCACGGTTTGGGGATCTTGCAGTTGGTCACGAAGCCGTCATAAAGGATATAGCGATTCCTGATCTTTTGCGCCCAACGGCCTTGGAAGATAAACGGGTTGACGCTCATCAGTAGTCCCGGACGGTAGTCGACTTTTGCTGGCGCAGAACCCTTTACTTCATAGAATCTTCCAGACTCTTCCTTTAAGTTATACTCCATGCGAACGGCGGTTAGTTTTTCGCCATTTTGGAAGTTCTCAAAGGTCACATTGCCCCGGGCATCGGCCTCGCCGGTCTGCTCGTTGTAATCAATCTCGTCAGCGGTCAGGAGCATTTCGACCGTCTCCAAACGCGCGGCGACGCGGAGCTTGCGAATCGGCCCCTCCATTTCCTGGCGGAGCACAGCGGACGTGACGATTTCATCGGCAGCCGGCGCACCCGGACGAGGTGTGGCGGGGACAGATTTTACCTGTGGGACTGGTGGCTGTGTACCGGGTGGTGTGCGGGGCGCCGGAACAATCTGAGCCGACAGCACCCCGGTCAGTACTATAAAGAAAATCAGGACACCACCCGATAAAGAGGGTAAGGGTACACGAAGCGCTTTCATATGTTTAAGACAAAAGTGCTTGAAAAATAAAGGAATAGTGATAAAGTATCTGAGAGGGTACGGACTGGCCCATTGGTCCTGTACCTGGTGACGAACCAAGGGTTCCCCACCGGAACTGTTGGATGCTTTACTCAACCCTGCAACGCTAGCACGGACTTCGAAACTGAGGCAACCACATGATTTGTTCCCGCTGCGCGCACTGGAATGACGACGACGAACATCGCTGCCTGAAATGTGCGGCGCGGTTGAACGACCGTCAGGTCGAATCTGCGTTTCACAGCTATGGCGCATTGGCGCTGCAACCGTCGCGGCGTGAATCGTCGGCGGCGGTGGCACTGTTGGAGCGGCCGGAAGAGTTGGCCGTCGAAACGCATACGGAAACGGCGACAGGCCATGGCCGAATTCCGCGATATGCCACATCGCAGCAATCCTTGTTCAAGCTGCGAGATTCAGGGAAGGTAATTTCTATCGATGGAACGTCGCCGGAGCGTCGGCCGGCAAAGAAACAGTCTACCGGGGGGAAGAAAACCCGGCCCGCGACGGCATCGTACCTGCTGCAGCAGGGAGTCCTGGAATTTGTGCCGAAGCCGACACCGCAGACGAGAAAACTGGCGACATCCGTGGACGCGAGCATTTTCTGCGAAGACTTGGTGGCATCGGTGAGCCACAGGATGGTTGCGGCAGCGTACGATATGGGAATCATCGGCTTGTTGGTGCTGACCTTTCTGGAAATCCTCTATTGGGGCTGCGAGGATTTGGCATCGGCGATTGAGGATCCAATGAACTTGGCCGTTCTGGCGGCGGGACCCTTACTGATTGGATTGCTCTATGAAAGTATTTGCCTGGCGGCGCGAGGCAAGACGCCTGGCATGCGGGCCGCGGGGCTCAAGTTGGTTGATTTCGATGGGCGGCGGCCGAGCGAAGCGCAACTTCATATGCGCGTCCTTGGCGCGTTTGTGAACGTGTTACCGGTTGCTCTGGGGCTACTCTGGGCGTTGGTGGACGAAGAGAGTCTGACGTTGCAGGATCATATTTCTCACACGTTTCCGACTTCGATCAACACCGAGTGACGGCTCGCGGTACCCTGAAGTTGAGGAACAACGGAAGTGGCAGCCCATTTCGACGATATGAGTCTGTGCGCCAACGTCGGCGCTACGAGTAGGCAAATGGGGCGTAAGGAATAGCCGAATGCCATTCCCCGCTTCGCCCTTCTCGGGCATCGAGGAGGCAATCGCCGATTTTCGCAACGGCAAGATGCTGGTCGTTGTCGACGACGAAGACCGTGAGAACGAGGGCGACCTGACGATTGCCGCCGAAAAGGTCACGCCGGAGATTATCAACTTCATGGCAGTGCATGGGCGCGGATTGATTTGCCTGGCGCTGAGTTCGGAAAAGTGCGATGCGTTGAATTTGCAGTTGATGTCGCCGAACAACACCTCGCGCTTTGGGACGGCTTTTACGGAATCGGTAGACGCCGCGGTTGGCGTCACAACCGGCATCTCGGCGGCCGACCGGGCATTGACCATCCAGGTGGCAATGCGCCCCGATGCCAAACCGTCGGATTTGGCCCGGCCGGGGCATATGTTTCCGCTGCGGGCCAAAGTGGGAGGCGTGCTGGTGCGCGCCGGACAGACGGAGGCGGCGGTCGATCTGGCGCGGCTGGCGGAATTGGGACCGGGTGGCGTGATCTGCGAGATCATGAACGAGGACGGGACCATGGCGCGTGTCCCGGAGTTGAGAGAATTCGCGGAACGTCACGGCATTCGGATGATCTCGGTGGCGCAGTTGATTCGCTACCGGCTGCGGAATGAGCGGTTCCTGCAGCGCAAGGGGGAAGGCCGGATTCGGACCCGGCACGGAGAATTTCAACTCATTACGTATTTCTCGCCGATTCAGCCGCTGATCCACACAGCGATGGTGATGGGAGATATTTCGAAGGCGGAAAACGTTTTGGTACGCATGCACGCCCATTGCGCGTATGGGAATCTGTTTGGCTCGATTGATCACGACGGAGCGGAATTGATGGAACGGTCGATGGCGGCGATTGCGCGGGAGGGAACGGGTGTTTTGGTTTACCTGCACCAGAACTCGGATGGAATGCGTTATGTGGAGCAGCCGGACGGTTCGGTTTCGATCCTGCCGCGGACGCGCGGGCCACAGGTGATTGCCACCGCCGATGGCACCCAAGTGATGCACGAAGCCGGCATTGGTTCGCAGATATTGGCCGATCTCGGGCTGCGCCGGATCCGGCTGTTGACCAACAATCCACGCAAGGTTTTAGGGTTAGAGGGATACGGAATTGAAATTACGGAGCAGGTTCCGATCCCTCGCGACTGAAGATTACGTACAAAAGATTGGAACACTTTCGCAATTTGGAGCGTTCCTGGAGACGAAGGAGTTCAAACAAATCATGCGCTTGCGATCCACACTGCTGCCCCTTATATTATCCGCCTCGGCCGTTTTCGCCGCCGATTCGGCACTACTCAACCTGGTGATGCCGGAGGCGCGGATGGTGGCGGGGATGGATGTCGAACGCGCCCGCGACTCGTTCCTCGGTCGAAAGCTGATGGAGCAATTGGACACTAAGCACGGCGAGTTCGCCAAGTTCGCGGAGATGACGGGATTCGATCCGCGGCGCGATCTGCGGGAAGTGATCATTGCGACGCCGGATGCGAACACGAAAAACCCGCTGGCGCTGATCCTTGTTCGCGGTGTGTTTGACACGGGGCGCATTAATGGATTCCTAAAGGTCGCCGGTATTGCGGCGGCGGAGAATCTGGGCGGGGTCGACTTCTACACGAAAGCGAACGCCAAGGAAGATATGGGCTTCGCGATTATCGACGGAACGCTGGCGCTGGCGGGTCCGAGAGAAGTTGTGCGGGCGGCGTTGCAGCGGCGCGCGGGAGCGGCTTCGGCTCTAACCGCATCC
>SHUN01000256.1 GCA_009697495.1 Bryobacterales bacterium
AGCATTAGCCCGCCGAAGGCGCCGTGACCTGTGAGGTACGTGACAACGTAGCTGTTGGCGGCGGCCGGGTTTCCGGTGTTGTTGACGCCCCGGATCTTACCGGCGGTATCGGTGGAGATGATGTTGAGTGCCGGCGCAACCGCCAATAGGGCCGCAAGCGGTATGCCTCCGTTACTTCGTATGGTGTCCTGGGAACACAACGCGCATCGACGCCGGCGGTTTGTGAACGGCGCTTGCGGGTTTTCATCCAATCGCCACGGAACGCTTGCGGCGATGTAACTTGGCGCGTATAGCCTGATCGATGTGAAAACATTATCTCGCCTACTCTTACTGGCGTTCTCTCCCGCGCTATTCGCCCAAACCGACTCCGGCTCCTTGCGCGTCCTGGTGGAGGATCCCTCGCAAAGCGCCGTTTATGGCGCGAAGGTCAGCCTGCAAAACAGTGGCACCGGAATCCGGATGGAATCGACCTCGGACGACGAAGGTTACGCCGTCTTTAGAACCTCGGCGCCAAATCCTTCCGTAATTTTCGGCGATGCAGTGCGTCCGCGTCCTATAATCGAATGTGTCCCACGCGCGTCAACCGGATGACCCGATTGGCTTCCTTCAGATCTGTCTGAAAAGCGATCATGTCCGTTGGACGTACCATGTAACGATGAGGCTTCGACAGCGGTCGCTCGATTCCGGACTGCTTTTGGGTGCGGTCGAATCGTTGGAATTGTTGGAATCGTATCCAGAAGACAAGTACTTGCCGAGCTACCTCGTTCGAGGAGAATCCGGAGCGCTTGTATTCCATGCATTGGTTGCCACAGACGTTGAAGGTGACAATGTCAGGGTCGTGACGATGTACCTTCCGCGAAAACAGGACCAGTTATGAAATGCAGAGTATGCGGCGGATTGTTGACGAAGCAGATCACCGATTTACCGTTCAAGACGGATGTGAGCTCGATTGTGATCATAAAGGCACTGCCCGTTCTTCAGTGCGGGCAGTGTGGCGAGACGGAATTGGACTCGACCACTATGAAAAGGGTGGACGAGCTGTTGGCGGTAGTGGATGGGGCGACGGAGTTGGGGGTAATTCGCTACGCGGCTTGACGGGACGAAAGCCAGCTATACAGCCGCGAACGGGCTGGCCGGTAACGGGACCAATTTCAAGTTGGGTAAAACGTTCCGGATTGTGAACTTCAACAACCCCTCCACGACTTATGGCGCGACGAACTTTGGCGTGATCACCAGCGCGCAGGATCTGCGGGTGAGTTGCCGAGCCGCGACCGTCAGGGAGCCGGTGCGCAATTACTTGTGCCGCTGTGTTGAATCCCTTTCCACCTCCCCTCCAGCACCGCGTGACTGTCGATAGCGTGGCCCTTGTCGAACGGTTGACCGGAGTAATCCACAGCGTTCGAAACTTGGGCGATAATGCCGGCGGCGGTACCGCGGGCGGCGGCGACTGCGAATAGCGATGCGGCCTGCCTTTCGACAGCGGCTACTGCGGCGCCGGCATACGCCGCCAGTTGCGCGCGCGTCACTGTAAATAGACGAAGAGGCCGGGCGGGGCGCTGTTGGCGCCGATACGGAAATGGATGGCCTGGCTGCCGGGCGGAAAGAAGCCGGTGGGCAGGCGCAGATTGACTTGAAGGAGGCCGGGAAGGCCGGGAGCCGGGCCTGCCCAAACGATTTGAGCGGGCATCAAGCCGACGCGAACATCGATGGATGAGGGGGGGAGAATTCCGGCACCGGTGGCGAAAATAGTGACGATGGCGCCGCGGGCGACCGGGTTTTGGGGGCTGTTGACGCGGCCGTCTTCCAGTAGGATTTGCGAGAAGACGCCGGGGGCGGCCTCGGCGACGGCGACAGCCGCCTGCGCACGCCGGACCCCGCGATGATAGATTTCGATGCGAGCCTCGCGGCGGCCGGCGACCGAGGAGGGGATTTGCAGGTTGATCTGCTGGGCGGAGACGTAGAGGAGCGGGGCGGCTTCGCCATCGACATAGACATCGACCTCGGCGAGCAAGCGTGGCCAGGGCGCGGCGGCGGCGGCCGGCTCCGTTGGCCCGAAGGTTTCGCCGCGAATGCTGGCGAGCATTCCCGGCGCCACCGGGCCTTCGAAATTGGAGGCCGAGTTGTAAACGCGCGCGCCATCCTGCAGCACTGAGATGAGAAGGGCTTCGGGACGGAGTTGGCGCACGCGGGCGTTGCCCATGTCGGCGATGACGAGATTCCCCAAGGTATCGAAAACGAGGGCGGCGGGGGATTGGAACTGCGCGCCCGCGGCAAGTCCGCCGTCGCCGCTGAAGCCTGGGGAATCGGCCCCGGCAATTTTGATGACGCCGGCATCGGTGATCTGGCAGATGCGGTTCTTGCCGGTGTCGGCGACGTAGATGCTGCCATCGGGGGCCACAGTGACGCCCCTGGGCGAAGCGAAGACGGGTTCGCCGACGGTGGTGAGAAGGCCTGTGAGATCGACGCGGCGGATACGGTTGTTGGCGGTGTCGGCGATATAGAGATTTCCGGCGAGGTCGAAGGCGAGTCCTCGCGGTTCGTTGAGTTGGGCGAAAACGGCGGCGGAACCTTCATACGCCAGGCCGGGGGCGCCGCTACCGGCATAAGTAGTAAGGATGCCGCCCCGATTGATGCGGCGGACGCGGTGATTGGCGGAGTCGGCGATGAAAATATCGCTGTTTGGATCGACGGCGACGGCGGAGGGCGAGTTCAGCTGGGCGGCGGAGGCGGGGCCGCCATCGCCGCGGAAGCCAGGGAAGCCATTGCCGGCGGCGGAGGAGATCAATCCGTTGGGAGAGATTTTCCGGAGGGCGTGGTTGCCGGAATCGGCAACGTAGAGGAAGCCGTTCGAGTCGAATGCGAGCCCGCGAGGGTTGTTGAGCGCGGCCTTGACGGCCGGGCCGCCGTCACCGGAATAGGCGGGTTTGCCGGTACCGGCGATGGTGGTGATGAGGCCGGCGGGGGTCACGCGGCGAATACAGTGGGCGCGCTCGTCGGCGATGTATAAATTGCCTTCGCGGTCGTAGGCGAGGGCGGCCGGGGCGAGCAGGCGCGCGGTATCGGCGGGGCCGCCATCCCCGCTGACTTCGCCGATTCCGGTGGCGGAGCCAGCGGCGAGAGTGAGCCTGTTGGAGGGATCGACGCGGTAAATGGAGGCGTTCCAGGCGTAGTAGGCGCCGCCGCGGGGATCGGCGGCAACGGTGCGTCCGGAGACAGGCAGGGCGATGACGTCGCCTTGTGGAGTGCGCTTCAACGCGCCGGTGGCGCGGGCGTCGGCGATATAAAGATTGCCGACGTTATCGAAGGCGACGCCGGTGGGAGAATAAAGCGGGTAGTTGCGGAGAGCGTCGGCGAGGTAGGCGGTGACGGTTCCGCGGGCGACGCGGCGCAGGCGCTGTGAGCCGCTTTCGACGATGATGACGCCGCCGAGCGGCTCAAACGCGAGCCCGGATGGATTGCGGAGGGCCGAGCGAATCGCCGGGACGTTATCGGCGCCGTAGCCGGGATTTCCGGTGCCGGCGAAAGTCGCCAGCGTGCCTCGGAAATCGACGTAGTAAACGCGGTGGGCGTCGAAGTCGGAGAAGTAAAAGCCGCCGTTGGTGTCGGCGAGGACGTTGCGGGGTGTCTTGAATTGCAGCGAGGCGGCGGGGCTGCCATCGCCGGAATCGCCGGCGGGGATGCTACCTACGCCGGCGACGGTTCGAATGCGGCCGTCGGGGGTGATCAAACGGATGCGGGCGTTGCCAAGATCGGCGACGTAGAGATTACCTTGGCGGTCAATGGAGAGGCCGTAGGGGCTGTTGAGGCGGGCGTTTTTGGCGGGGCCGTCATCGCCGGAAACGCCGGGGGAGCCATCGCCGGCGATGGTGCGAATCACGCCGTCGACGGAGACGGAGCGGATGCGGTGGTCGGCTGCGTCGGCAATATAGATCGTCCCGCCAGCGTCGACGGCGATCCCCTCGGCTTGTTGCAGGATGGCCCTGGAGGCCTGCCCGCCATCACCGGCGTTGTTGGAGCCGGCCAGAGTTTGCACACGGAATACCGGCTGGGCAAGGGCAGGGATAATAGCCCCGCTGAGAACGCATAATATTCCTGAGAGAGCGCGAAGCATACGAGATAATTCCCCCACTTAGTAAGTGGGATCTCGGTAGGATTTTTCTCAAAGGAACTCGATATGGCTCCTATGGGAAGATTTGGAGCTGCGTTCCGTCTGACGCTTGCCGTTGGGATATTGGGGAACTCGATGGGGCTTTGGGCCGAAGTGCAGATGAAGACACGGGAGGGCCAAACGGGGCTCGCAAACCGGATGAGCCGGGCGAAAAGCCGAGTCGAGACGCGATCCCACTTGATCCTGGACTTTCCGGAGGCCCCAACGCCGGCGACGGCGCGCCTGTTAGCGGCGCGGGGGATGCGCGTGGTGGCGTATTTGCCGCTGACCGGGGTGATTGTGGGCGTGGAGGGTGCGGCGGATTTGCGAGGGCTCAATCTGGCTGGATTTGATGCTCTGCAGCCGGAAGACAAGTTGAGCCAGGAACTGACGCGGGCCGCGGGTGATGATGGGCGGCGGGCGAGGGTGGATCGGTTGGCATACTTTGTAGTGGAATTTCACGGGGACGTGCCGTGGGAAGAGCGCCGGGCGCTGGTGAGTGAATCCGGCGTGGAGATTCGCGATCACAAAGATCTGGTGGGCGATCACATGCTGGTGCGGGGCACGCTGGCGAAGGTGCGGACTTTGGCGGAGTGGGACGAAGTGGCCTATATCTTTCCGGCGAGCGGCGAACTGGTGACGGGGCTGCCATTGGTTGGGTGTGTGGGCGGGGCGACCGAAGCCGGGCAAGTGGGGCAATTGACGCAGCGAATCGGGGAGGGCTGGGACGGAGTTGGCCTGAACCGGGCCAATCTCACCTATTCCTTCCAGGGCGGGGTGCCGCAGCGGCTGGCGGAGGCGCAAGTGCAGGATGAGATTCAACGGGCGATGGCTGCTTGGTCCGGCGTAGTGCAAGTTGCTTTTCAGCGGACGAACAACACGGCGGCGGCGAAGAATATCAACATCCTGTTTGGTTCACGCGACCACGGGGATCCGTACCCATTCGACGGGGCGGGAAAGGTCTTGGCGCACACGTTTTATCCCGCGCCGCCGAATCCGGAGCCGATCGCCGGCGATCTGCATTTTGATAACGACGAAAACTGGAACCTTGGCACGGATATCGATATTTTCAGCGTCGCGCTGCATGAGATAGGCCATGCGCTGGGGCTGGGTCATTCCGATGTTCCGAATGCGGTGATGTATCGTAAGCGTTCGGCCAACCCCATGGTTTTCAAACGAGCGGGAGGGTGTTTGACTTGAGGTATGAAACGACAACCAAGGCCGGGAGGCCGAACAGAAGCGGAAATTAGAAGCCTGGTAACGGGGTACGAGAAGAGCGGGCAAACGCGGACG
>SHUN01000257.1 GCA_009697495.1 Bryobacterales bacterium
AAGCGAAATCAGTTCGGCGGCAGCGTCGGCGGCCCCATTCGTCGCGATAAGGACTTCTTCTTCTTCACGTATGAGGGGCTCCGCGACCGCCTCGGCCGCACCATCGTTTCCGCTGTTCCAGACAATAACGCCCGCCTCGGTATTTTGCCCAGCGGCACCGTTCCGATCAACGCCGCCGTTGTTCCGTTCCTCAACGAAATCCCTCGCGCCAATGGCAACCCGCGCGGCGGCGGCCTCGCCGATTACGTCTTTGGATTCGCCCAGTCCGTCAATCAACATTTCGTCCAGGGCCGCTACGACCGCAATTTCGGCAACGCCGGCCAGTTTTTCACCCGGTATACCTTTGATGACGCCGTGCAAAATCTCCCCACCGACTTCCCGCAATTCCCCCGCCAGTTCCTTTCCAAAAACCAATTCCTGACCACCGAATACCGCCATGTCGTTTCCGCCCGGACGCTGTTGCATTTCCGCGGCTCGTTCAGCCGCACTACGACGTTTCAAAACGTCTCAGCCAACACCGCCAACCGCCTGCCCGAGTTCGTTCCCGGCCGTGGGCTCACCGGTAACATCGACATCGGCGGCATGCCCCGCTTCGGTCCCCAGGCTTCCGCCAATCTCCGCCTAACGCAAAATGTCTACGGCTTTGAATCGGGCGCAAATCTTACCCGCGGCCGCCATTTGTTGAAAGCGGGAATGCTCGCCGAACGCTACCAGGACAATATGGTCAACCCGACCTTCTCCCTCGGAACGTATACCTTCAACGATCTCCGCTCCTTCCTTACCAACACCCCGGCCCGATTCCTCGGCCTCACGCCGGCCGGCCAATTTGACCGCTATTGGCGATTCACGCTTATGGGCTTCTATCTTCAGGATTCGTGGAAAATCCACCCGCGTCTAACGATCAACCCCGGTCTGCGCTATGAATTCGCCACCATGCCGGTCGACATCTATGGCCGCGATTCCGCCCTCCTGAATCTGTTCACTGACTCCGCGCCCCGCTCCGGCCAACTCTACCAAAATCCCACGAAAAAGAACTTTTCGCCGCGCTTCGGCTTCGCCTGGGATGTCTTTGGCACCGGCAAAACAGCCGTCCGCGGAGGCTACGCGCTCATCTACAATACGAACGGCCAACAGACGCTCATCGTCACCGTGACGAACCCGCCCTTCACCCCGCGCGTCAGCATCGCCAACCCCACCTTTCCCAATCCGCCGTTCGAACGCGGTCTCGGCAACACCATTCGCCCCGTTGAATGGAACATCAAAAACCCGTACATGCAGACGTGGAACCTGAACTGGCAACAACAGTTGCCCGCCGGCGTCGTCGTTACGCTCGGCTACGCCGGCTCCCGCGGCATTCATCTCCTCCGTTCCGGTGACGTCAATATCGTGGAGCCCGTCCGTCAGTCCGATGGCACTCTCGTTTTTCCAGCCGGCGCCCCGCGACGCAATCCCGCCTTCACAACCATCGAACTGAAATCGAGCGATGGCAACTCCTGGTACCATGCCGGCCTTTTGGAAATCCGCAAGCGGCTTGGCCGTGACTTGCAGTTTCAGAGCTCGTACACGCTGGCCCGCAATCTCGATACCACGCAGGCCTCTACGTTTTTCTCCGACGCCACCAACGGCACCACTTCGGCCATGCCCGAATTCGCCGGATTCAGTTACAACAAAGGCCTCGCCGATTACCATGCGAAGCACAACTGGGTCACCAATTTTCATTGGGACATTCCGCTGTTCCGCGCCGCGACAGGCCCAACGAAACTCGCCCTTTCCGGTTGGCAATTGGCGGGTATTACGAACATGCGAAGCGGCGGCCCGTTGACGGCATTTGTCAGCGGCAACCGGTCCCGCTCCGCCTGGTCGCCGTCGCTTGGTCCAGGTCTTGGCCAGGATCGTCCCAGCCTGGCGCCCGGGTTTACGCATGAGTCAGCGGTCATCGGCCGCCCGAATCAATGGTTCAACCCGAACGCATTCGTTCTCGCTCCGGCGGGGCAACTCGGCACACTCGGCCGCGGTACATTTACCGGCCCTAATCTCCGTACATTCGATCTGTCCTTGTTGAAGAATTTCGATCTCACGAGTTGGAACGATCAGGCGCGCCTGCAGTTCCGCGTCGAATCGTTTAATCTCTTCAATCGCGCAAACTTCGGCGTGCCCAACGTGCTGGCCATTTCCACCACCACCGGGCCTATCGGGACTTTCGGCGCTGTTCGCAATACCATCACCACCGCCCGCCAGATCCAACTCGGTCTGCGCTTGCAGTTCTAGCGCCAATACGAACTACAATAGGGAATTCCCATGGCTTCCACCGTCGCCAATTCGCAAGTTTCCTCCAAGGAGAGAAAGAAATCCATGCTCTGGTTATTATTCGCCGTCGGCGCGATGATCTTCTGGGGAGTTTACGGCCCCATCCTTCACGAAGGCCAGATCAAGCTGGGCAACCCGCTCCGCGCTTTGCTCTGTGTCGGCGCCGCATACTTTCTGGTGGGCGTGCTGGTCCCCCTCGTTACCCTTTCCGCTTCCGGCGGATTAGGCGATTTCAATAGCCGCGGAGTCTGGTACGCCACCCTCGGCGGCCTGCTCGGCGCGGCCGGCGCCGTCTGCATCATCTGGGCGTTCCGCAATGGCGGCGTGCCCAACTACGTCATGCCTATCGTTTTCGGCGGCGCTCCGCTCATCAATGTACTCGTAACCATGGCCATGCATCCGCCTAAGGACAAGCCGAATCCCATGCTCTTCGTCGGCTACGTCGTGGTCGCCGCCGGCGCTTCCATGGTTTTCTATTTCAAGCCAAAGGGTTAGCCATTTACCGCTTCGCGGCGCGCTTGCCGACACAATACAAATACCCCGACGTCCGCAGGAAAAGTTGCCCGTCGCTGATCGCCGGCGAACTCAAAGTGTAATCTTTCATGTCGTTTTCGGAAAGCACCTTAAATTCCGGTCCCGCCTGCAGGACAGTCACTAGCCCCTCTTCGTTCGTGACGTACAGCTTCCCGTCCGCCAGCACCGGGGAAGAGCTGTAGATCGCCGGCTTGATCCGCTTGCCCGCGTACACTTCCGCCCCCGTCTTTGCATCCAGACACCAGATGATTCCCCTGTCATTGGTCACGTACAGATACTTCCCATCGGTCACCGGCGTCGGCACGTCGGGCCCATTGGGGTTCTGCCACACAACATGGCTCTTCGTCACATCCCCCTTGCCGCCCGGTTTCAACGCCGTCAATGGCCGCACTCTCGTCGATACGTAGATCAACCCATCTCGCACCACAGGCGACGCAATAATGCGATTCGCCGGATTGTTCTGCGGATTCAATACATTCGCCCGCCACAGCTCCTTTAACGTCAGCGGATCATGCCCCGTAACCACATCCCCGCCGGTGATGATGATCTCCGTCTGTTTCCCCGACGTCCAAACCGTCGGCGTCGTATAGCTGTCCGGCGATTCCACGATCGCATCGGTCGGCCGGTCCACGCGCATCAGCGTTTTGCCCGTCTTCGGATCGATCCTCAAAATGTACGAAGGATCGTCCGTTTTCATTCCGTGCAAAACCTGCACATAAATCATTCCGTTCCAGAGCAGCGGCGACGACGCATACCCCCAATTCAGCCCAAACGCGCCATAGTCTTTCTGCACGTCGCGCGTCCATAACTCAGCGCCCGCAAAATCGAAGGCTTTGAAAATACCGGTCCCAGTCATTACAAATACGCTCTTGCCATCGGTCACCGGAGACGGCGACGACATGTTTTGCTTGTTGATCTTGTAGTTCCCGCCGGCGAGATTCTTCTTCCATTTCACCGCCCCCGCGGCGCGATCCAATGCCCATAACTGCAAACCATCGCCTTCGGCGACATTCAGAAATATGTGTTCGCCCCAGATGATCGGCGTCGCTCCGCTGCGCCCGGGCAACGCCAGCTTCCACGTCACGTTCTCTTCCGTAGTCCACTTCTCCGGCAGTCTTTTTTCATCGCTCACTCCGTCAAGCGACGGGCCACGCCATTGCGGCCAGTTCCCGGCCATCACGGTCGCAAGAGAAAGTAGGAGTCCTATCCAGATTCGGCGCATATCCGCCATGATACCCTGCTTCGCGGTACCATCTCGCCGGCTACCGCAAGGCATCAATGATCAGCGCCACGTCCTGCGGATCCAGTACCCGCGCGCCAATCAGCGATACGACGCTGTCCGCCATGCCAATCGCCGCTTCCTTTTCCGCGCCTTCCAAATCCGCCAGCACCAGCGCCTGCAGCCACGCCGCGTCCCGCGCCTTCGACAAGCTGAATTCCACCAAACGTTCGTCGTCCTGTCCGCCCGCGATGTCCAACAGCCACATCAGTGGCGCAACGCTTGCAATTGCGTCCTGCAAGTCGCTGATCTGCTGGAAGTCCCGTTCCAGCGAATGAATTGCGGGCCCCGGCGCCGTCTCCGCCGAAGCCACCGCCAGGTCCAGATTGGTGTGCGCGTTCACTCCCGCCAAAATGCTGAATGATCGCGACGGCCGTGCGTTCTGCCGCCCCAAACGCTCGCCAACCTTCATAAGCCGCCAAGTAGCGATTTGCAGCCTGGACATCCATTAGCTCCATCCGCGGTCCGTCCGTAAACCGTCACGCGCCGGTATAGGGCGGGGAAGTACCCCAGCCGCGACCGTTCCGTCTTCGCCCGTTCAATAATCACCGTCAATGCGTCAATCACTTCATCGATCGAATTCGCTGCTGGCATTGACAAGCATTGTAATTGGTCTTGCGCCCTTCCGCAGTCCTGCGATATCGTTGCCCCAATGCCCAAATCGATCCTCCTGCTTTTCACTGCCGCCGCGCTGTTCGCCCAGCGGCCCGCTCCAGACCCGTCCGCGTTCCCTCTCTGGACAGGCGCAGCCCCTGGCGCACTGGGCGCTGACGATAAAGACATCCCCACACTGACCCCGTGGCTTGCCAGGGAACCCAACGGCAAGGCCATCATCGTCTGCCCCGGCGGCGGTTATGGCGCCCTCGCCGTCGATCATGAAGGCAAACAGATCGCGCAGTGGCTCAACTCCCAGGGCATCTCGGCTTTCGTTCTCCGCTATCGCCTCGGCCCCAAGTATCGCCATCCCGCCATGTTGAACGATGCCCAGCGAGCGCTCCGCACCGTTCGCGCCCGCGCCGCCGAATTCCATCTCAATCCCGATAAAATCGGCATCATGGGCTTCAGCGCCGGCGGCCACCTTTCCGCCACCGCCGCCACCCATTTCGACCCCGGCATCGCTTCTCACGCCGACGCCATCGAACGCGTCAGTTCCCGTCCCGATTTTGCCGTCCTCGCCTATCCTGTTATCACCCTTACTGACGAGCTCTACGTTCACAAGGGCAGCCGCCGCAACCTCCTTGGTGACGCGCCCGATGCCGCTTTAGTTGAAAGCCTATCGAACGAAAAAGCCGTTAC